>JAIOPP010000116.1 GCA_021413845.1 Planctomycetia bacterium
CATGCGCTGCGCCAACGTGCCCAGGGAATCCCGATCCTCGGCTTTGCCGAACTTCACACCGGCGCGATCGACGGACTCCCAATGACGATCGTATTCACCGAGCAAGGCTTCGATCGACGGCGGCTCTCCGCCGGACATCAATTCGTTGAAGAAGTATTCAATGCCTTGATGGATAACGCTGCCGAAGACCAAGCTCGACGAAACGGTTCGTTCGGGCAGACCGACGACGTAGCGGAACATGTACCTGAGCGGACAGCTGCGATAGGTTGAGATCGCCGAATAGCTGAGGTAGTCTCGCGTTCGAGGTTTGGAGATCGCCGCCGCCGCCGGTGTAGGCATGCCGATCATCGACGACCTCCGTTGCCGGAGGCTCCTATCAACTCGTCGATCAAACCGCTCGCTTCGGTGATCGTCAGTTCGGCCGGGTCGCGCACTCCGAATCCGGCCTGCAGCTTGTCACCGAGTTCGATCCCCTGTCGCTCGGCGATCGCACCGAGTGCCCGGACCTGGCTGGCGGTCGCGGGGCGAGTGCCGTCGCGACGACGACCGGCGGCGTGACCGTTGCCGTTCACTTGGCCGTTACCGTTGTGAGCGTCGGCGCACGTCCCGTTCGACTTCGCCCCGGCGAGTTCCTCATCGACGGAGGCCTTCGCCATGACGAAGAGTTGCTTGATTCGCTCTTTGAGCCGCTCGGCATCGCCGACGAGTGACGAGTCGAATTCCAGTTCCAGATTGACGGCGGCGCCGCGCGACCCGTAATTGGTCTCTCCGACCTTCTTCGTGAAGCCGACGTTGAGTTTGAGCATAAGGACCTCCAGTTAAAATGAGGCGAAAGATGGTTGAAGTGAATAAGGCGCAGCAGCTGGCCTGTACAGCGTTAGCGCAGCCGTGGACACGGCGGTGTTCGAGATGGCTTCGGGATAGCTCCTCGGTGCAGCAATGCCCAACGGGCACGCTAGTTACTTTAAAACGCGCTATCGGAAAGACGGTCTGCGTTCGACCGGACGGGGACGGCGACGAAGTCGCGCGAACCTATCTCTGTATCACAGCCCGATGATGATGGTGACGCACATGACGCAATCCGCAGAATTCAGCGACTTACCCGATGCTTCGGCGTGTAGCACCTGAGCGAGTCGGCTGTTGTTGCACTGAGCCCAGATTCCGAATTCGAGTCGCTCTAGGAGGCCTTTCGAGGTCTCTTTCTTTCAGGTCCTCGTGGCGTTGTTCGTTACCACCGCCTTGCTCTCGCCGGTCGCTTGGAGCGCGGAGAACGCATGGCTTGCCATCGGGCTTGGTGGACAGCGGATGTCGTCCGACGATGGCGAGGCGAGAACGTACCGCGTTTCTCGCGCATTGCGAAAGCGGCCGGCGGGGGGGGTAACATGGAGCCGCACCGATTGCGAATCGGCGCGCGAAAACGGAATCTCGCGGGTGGGAGTTTGACGAGGGGCGATTTCTTCCTGGATGCCGGGCCTCAGGCTGGTGGTCGGCGGCGCAAATAAACGGTTGTTGCCGCGCATCGTCTTAAAGCGGCGCGCAGTCGCATCAGCTGAGCCCGGGATGATAACGGGGCCGTTATGTCTCACGGCGTTTCCGGGTAATCCGATGGCGTCGCGCGTCGTCTGAATGTTAAGATGCTCCGTTGCCGGGCTTTTGATGGCTCGCTCCTGCGGCATCGTAAATGCGGCACACGACGTGACTTGCTCCCGCCTAGGTTCGTCCCCCACGCGGATCTCCATGCCTCACTCATTCCCACCCGCCCCGCTCGCGATTCGACGCCTGTTCGGATCTGTGCTGTGTCTGTTCGCTCACGGCCTGCTCACACTGAGCCTGTTTATCGTCGCTTGCTGCTGTGCATCAGGCTTCGCCGCCGCACCGAATGAGCAAGCCGCGCCGCAGAAGGCGGCGGGCCTGAATGCGTTCGAGCCGGCGAAGGTTGAGTTTTTCGAAAAGCGAATTCGGCCGATCTTGGTCGATAATTGCTACAACTGCCACTCTGCAGACACGAACTCCCGCGGCGGTCTGCGGGTCGACGATCGCAACGGCCTCATCAATGGTGGCGAACATGGTGCGGCGATCGTGCCGGGCCGGCCGGAGGAGAGCTTGCTGCTGAAGGCGGTGAGCTATACCGACCCAAAGCTGCAGATGCCGCCGAAGAAGCAACTCACGGCGGAGCAAGTCGCCGACTTGCGCAAATGGATCGGCGACGGCGCGGCTTGGCCGGGCGTCGACGAGGAAGCGGCGACGACGACCGACACGCCCGAAGACTACGAACGACTGCGACGCAAGCACTGGGCTTGGCAACCACTGAAGTCGCCGGCCGTGCCGAACGTCCGCGACACGGCGTGGCCGCGCGACGACCTCGACCGCTTCATTCTCGTGGGTCTCGAAGCCGCGAAGCTCGCGCCGGTCGCCGATGCCGAGCGTCTTGTCCTGATTCGCCGGCTGTCGTTCGACCTCACCGGACTTCCACCGACTCCGAGCGACATCGATCTGTTCACGGCCGATGCTTCGCCTGACGCCGTGGCGAAGCTCGTCGATCGGCTGTTGGCGTCGCCGGCTTTCGGCGAGCGCTGGGGACGCCACTGGCTTGACGTGGCCCGCTACGCCGAATCGACGGGGCCGTCGCGCAACATTCCGTATCCGCACGCCTGGCGCTATCGCGACTACGTGATCGATGCCGTGAACGACGACAAACCGTACGACCTGTTCATCCGCGAGCAGATCGCCGGCGACTTGCTCCTCGCCGCTACGCCAGCCGAGCGCGATGAAAAGCTGATCGCCACCGGCTTTCTGGCGCTCGGGGTGAAGGACGTGAACCAACGGTTCAAGGTCCGTTTCACGATGGACAACATCGACGAACAGATCGACACGGTCACACGCTCGGTGCTCGCCCTGACGGCCAGCTGCGCTCGCTGCCACGACCATAAGTACGACCCGATCCCCGCGACCGATTACTACGCGCTCGCCGGCATCTTCCACAGCACCGATCAGTGCGCGGGAGTGCGCAACAAGATGGGCGGATCCGGGCTCGACTACTACGACACGAAGATGCTCCTCACCTTGAGCGCTCCGCAGACCGCAGAAGAGGCCGAGCAGCGCAGCGCCGCTATGGCGACGCGAGCCAGGAAGATCGCGGAACTGAAGCTGCGCGTCGCCGAGGCCAAGGCGGAACTCAAGCAACTTGTCGACCTGCATGATAAGAGTAAGCGGCAAGCCGGCGAGAAGGACAAGCTGGCCGACCAGAAAAAGAAGAATAAGGAACAGAAGAAGGAACCTGCCGGCGGCGACGAGAACCTGAAGAACGCGCGACAAAAGACGAACAAGCTGCAAGCCGAACTGGCGGCGCTGGAAGATCCTGCGCTCGACAAGAGCATCGCCCTCGGGGTGCGGGAAGCCGTGCAGGTCGGCGACACGCAGTTGCGCATCCGGGGCGAAGCCGAAAAGCTCGGACCTGTCATACCTCGTGGATTTCTCACGACCGTCTCGTTCGCCGGTGCTCCGAAGATCGAGCCGCGCACGAGCGGACGACTCGAACTCGCCCACTGGCTCACCGCGCCGCAGAATCCGCTAACGTCGCGTGTGATGGTCAATCGGGTCTGGCGGCACTTGTTCGGCCGCGGGATCGTGTCGAGCGTCGATAACTTCGGCACGACCGGCGATACCCCTTCGCATCCGGAACTGCTTGATCACTTGGCAGGGCGATTCGTGCGGAACGGCTGGTCGGTGAAGAAGCTCGTCCGCGCGATCGTGCTGAGTCGTGCCTACCAACTCAGCGCGGCGACGACTCCCGCCCACCTCTTGGCCGACCCGGCGAATCGGCTCATCTGGCGGCATGCCCCGCGCCGACTCGAAGCGGAAGAGATTCGCGACGCGACGCTCGCCGCGGCCGGCAAGCTCGATCTCAAGCGACCGCATGCCTCCCCGGCACGCGATTTCCAAATGGTTGAGCTCGCCAACAACGGCGGGCTCGCCAAAGACATCACCGCCGCGGCTCAAGCCAGCGTCCATCGGAGCGTCTACCTGCCGCTGCTGCGCGATGTCACGCCGACCTCGCTCGAAGTGTTCGACTTTGCCCAACAAGGTATGGTCACCGGCAGCCGCGACGTGACGACCGTCGCTTCTCAAGCCCTCTATTCGCTGAACGATCCGTTCGTCCGCCGACAAGCCGGCACGATGGCCGAAGGACTGCTCGCCGAATCGTCGTACGATGATGCGGCACGCATTCGCGCGGCGTATCGCACGGCAGTCGGACGTGCGCCGACCGACGCCGAAACGGCCCGAGGTTTGCGATTCGTCGCGGAATATGAAACCTCGCTGAAGAACGCAGCCCGGCCGGCGACCAAGCAGGTCGCAGCGCAGCAGGCCGCGATGAAGCCGAAGCAACCCCAGGTCGTCGCGGTGTCACCGGGCCCACCCCCTTCGGGCTCGTCGCCGAAGCCGGCCGCGAATCCCGATCCCGATGCGGTGGTGCCGGTCGAGGCCGATCGGTCGGACAAGCCGCTCCCTACGCTCGACCCGCGCACGACCGCCTGGGCCGCGTTTTGCCAAGCGCTCATCGGTTCGGCCGAATTCCGCTACGTTCGTTAGTCGAGTCCCGTTCCGCTCGTTCCTAGTCGCCCCGATCCGAAAACATCTTCATGACGAAGTCGAACATGTCGCAGCCACCGTTTTCGCCGTTCGCTTCTCTACTCTCGCGCCGCACCGCTTTGAAGTCGGCGAGCGCAGGGTTCGGCTATCTCGCGCTCCGCGGCCTCTTCGCCGCTCAGGCCCAGGCCGCTGAAACGAAGAGCACTGAAACAATGGTCGCCGCGCCGGCTCCCGGCCCGCTCGCGCAGAAGCCGCATCACTTCCCGGTGAAGGCCAAGCGAATCATCTTCCTGTTCATGCAGGGTGCGACCTCGCAGATGGACACGTGGGAGTACAAGCCGCAATTGCAGAAAGACGATCAAAAGGTCTCGCCCGGCGGCGGGGTGCTCACGGCATCGAAGTTCAAGTTCGCGCAACACGGACTAACCGGCACGTGGCTCTCCGAACTCTATCCGCACATGACGAAGCAGGTCGACAAGCTCTGCTTCCTCCGCGGCCTGCATACCGACACGCCGGCCCATCCGCAGGCGGTCATTCAACTACACACCGGGTCGGCGCTCGCCTCGCTCACGCGCCCCTCGCTCGGCGCTTGGCTGATGTATGGGCTCGGTACGGAGAACCAAGAGCTGCCGGGCTACGTCACCGTGAACCCGCCGCCGAATTTCGGCGGCGCGGTGAACTATGGCAGCGCGTTTCTTCCGGCGCACTTTCAAGGAACCAAGATCAGCGACACCGGTCATCTACCGAACCTGTTGCCGCAAACGCCGACGGCGTTGCAGCGCAAACAGATCGACTTGATCCAGGCGATGAATCGCGACTTGAAGCAAACGCCCGGCGCTCCGGAAGAGCTCGACGGCGTGATCGAGTCTTATGAGTTGGCCTTCAAGATGCAGCGGCAAGTCCCCGAGCTACTCGATCTCACGAACGAGCCGCAGCACGTGCTTGACGCCTATGGCGTGAAGCACGGCACGTCGGGCGGCTTCGCGAGGCAATGTATCATGGCCCGGCGGTTGAGCGAGGCGGGGGTGCGGTTCGTCGAGATCTGCCATCCCGGCTGGGATCAGCATAGCGATCTCCATAAAGGACTCATTCGCAACAGCGCCGCGACCGATCAACCGACCGCCGCTCTCTTAGCCGATCTCGAGCAACGAGGCCTGCTCGACGAAACGCTCGTGTTGTTCGGCAGCGAATTCGGCCGGCTGCCGACCGCGCAGGGCCCCGATGGCCGCGACCACAACATCACCGGCTACCCGATGTGGCTCGTCGGCGCCGGCGTGAAGCCGGGCTTCTCGTACGGCGCGACCGACGAATACGGTCGACACGCCGTCGAAGGACGCATGCACACCAACGATCTCCACGCGACGCTCTTGGCACTGATGGGCCTCGATCACGAAGCGCTGACCTACCCGTATGCCGGCCGCGACTTCCGCCTGACCGACGTCGCCGGCAAGGTCTGTCGCGGGATCATGGCTTAGGGCCGGCCCCGAGCGCAGCGGCTTTCTTCTTTGCCGCCTTGCGCGATCGCGTCGACCCCGGGGTCGTCGATGGCTCGCTTGTACGTCGCCGCCGCCTCTACGGCGCGAAGTCCTATCGTGATTTCGAGTGGGAATGCGAGGTGAAGTTGCAGGGAACCGAAGCCAACGCCGGAGGGCAGTTCCGCAACACGATGTTCGATCCCGCGACGCATCTGCTGACCGGTCCACAAGCCGACATCGGCCGCACCGGCAAAACCGGTCACGGCGGGCTGTGGTGTCAAATTGGTCCGCGCATGGGGTCGTCGCACGGCAACCGCGGAATCGTCTCCTTTAAGAAGCCCGCGTCACGGCCTCGATCAGAAGCAGGTGCGATGGTTCGTCGATCAGGAAAGCGGTAAGACGCTCAAGCGTCCGAAATTCGAAGAGCTTCAGAAGGCGATCTTCTCCGGTGAGATCAAGACGGTCATCGTCTGGAAACTCGACCGGTTGAGCCGTCGACTCAAAGACGGGGTCTGCGTCCTTGCCGAAGCGGGCGGCGAATTCAAGTACTCGGCCGAGGTGACTAGCACCGTGATCGAGATGTCCGAGACCGAGGCGGGCCGGACGTACTACGCGATGAAGCGCGACTCGCTGCTGAAGCGGGCTGCAACGGGAGAGGCTTCGCAAGCGCGATATACGGTTGCGGCCGATGTGTCGATCGCGGATGTCGCGACGATGGCTGCCCGGATGGAACCGCACGCAGTCCGGGCTGAGACGGCCGGGCGGAAGCGAAACGTATCGCGGCGGAAGCGGAGGCGTATCGGGAGCAACTGACCTGCCCCCACGCATGATACCAAGTGTTGCGTTAGTTTCTCCGTGAATCAAGCTTTGTCTTTTCGCGTAGCGTAGCGTAGCGAAAAGACCAAGCTTGAACGGCCTCGGGAGCCGGGGGTCGTCATCTGCGGCGGGCGACCAAACGCGAGGCCCCGGCCTTGGACATCTTCGATGAGGGTCGCCAAGACGGTGACATGAACGACTTTTGCGACCCTCGTTTTCTTGCGTGGTTCATGGAACAATTTAAGGCGAGTTCGCACGACATTTTGCCGGTAGGCGTCGCGGCGCAGATCTGCGGCTGAACGCGCCAAGGAACTCGGCAAGCGTGCACAAGGGACAAGATTCCTTCGCTCGCGTGGTGCTGGAAGCCGCGACGGCACTACGTCGTGCCGGTGATTGACCTCGTGCAATGGCACGCGCAGCGGCCAGATATGAACCTGAATTCGTAAGCGGCCGGGGCGACGTGTCTCAACTCGTGTATTGCAACGCTCGGCAGCGATCTAGAGCGCGTCGGCCCATACGTCATGTGCAAGAAGTGCCACCGCATGAAGTCGGTGAGCAAACTGAAAATCGGAGAAAGCGGAATGCATTAGGCGTGCGACGGAACAGGCTGTACGGCAGGCCGCATCATCCTCGGTGCGACACTTCAGCCCGAATTTCACTGCGGCCCCCACTTGGAACGCTCGCCGATCAATTTGAGCGAAGTTCCGCCGGCCGAATATCAAATCAAAGCGGGAAAGTAATCCCAGTCCGCAAACTCGCCACGGCGCGGTGACGCCGGATCCCGAAATTCAGCGGTTTGGTGTTCGGCCTGACACTTGCATAGGAAAGTAAAGGCGCCGCCGTCGACTTCCATTCCGAAGTCGTGAACATCTGCTTCCGGCGGCCGTCGAAATCGAATTTCAACGGAATCCGTCCGTGTCTCTCGTGGAAGAACCATCTCCGCTTGCGCCGCTCCGCTCGCGCGACTACCGCCGTTTATTTGTGGCCATCTCGCTCGGCACGATGGCCGGTCGTGCGTTAGCCGTCGTCTTGGGATACGAGGTCTTTGCGCTAACCGGGAGCACTTTGGCGCTGGGAGGCATGGGTCTAGCCGCGGCCGTCCCGGCGATCTTCGGTGCGCTCTACGGTGGTCATATCGCCGATCGATATCTGCGGCGCAGTATCCTGCAAGTCACCTTCGGGATCCTGTGCCTTTGCGCGATCGCGCTGACGCTATCCAAGGCGTTCTACACCGGCGGCGGGGAGCTATGGATCTTCTACGCGGCGGTGTTCGTCGCGGCCGGGGCTAAAGGCTTTCTCGACCCTGCGGCGACCGGCCTCGAAGCACAAGTCGTCCCGCACGAGCAGCTGGTGAGCACTGCAGTGCTGACCGCCACCTGCTGGTTGATCGGCGCCACCGTCGGTCCGCTCTTGGGAGGAGCCTCGTTCGCGTGGATGGGACCGGTCGGCAGCTACGCCATGATCGCAGCTCTCTGCGCGGGAGCTTGTCTCGCCGTAACCCGAATCGGACCGGTGCCGGTTCAACATGCCCCCGTCGACCAGTCGGCGTGGAGCAGCATCGTCGACGGTGTGTCCTATGTCGCCGGGAGACAGGTGCTTTGGGCTTCGATGGCGCTCGACCTATTTGCCGTCTTGTTCGGCGGCACCATCGCCATGCTTCCCGCATTCGCCGGTGAAGTGCTGCATGTCGGCCCTCTCGGCTTGGGCGCGCTCAATGCCGCACCGACGATTGGCGCACTCGCGGCGATGCTGTGGTCGACGCACGCTCCACCGATTCGGCATGCCGGCCGCAATCTGTTGACGACCGTCGCCGGGTTCGGCGCGGCGATGATCATCTTCGCGATTTCCGAATCGTTTACGTTGTCCATCGCGGCGCTGTTTTTCAGCGGCATCTTCGACGGCTTCAGCGAGGTCATTCGTCGCTCGATGTTGCGGCTACTGTCGCCCGACCGCCTGCGGGGACGGATTGCGTCGGTAAATATGTTATTCGTGGGAACCTCGAACGAGTTGGGGGCGTTGGAGAGTGGGCTCGCCGCGGCGATGTTCGGGCTTGTGCGTTCGGTTTGGCTCGGAGGCGCAGCGGCCCTCTGCATCGTCGCCGTCACGGCGATCGCCGCTCCAAGGCTTCGTCGTCTCCAACTTGATCCGCCTCGGCGGTCGCGCCGCCTTCGGAAACAGATCTCCGAGCAGGAACAAACCGTGAAAAAGAATCAAACGCTTCAACGCTTCGCGTGAACCCCTTACTGGAAAGGTCCGCATATCAGACCGCGGCGACATTCCATGCACCTCGAATCTCCCATTTCAGGATTTACGACATTCGGCGAGGAGCGCCTGCGGCAATCGATCGTGCTGGTCTTCAATCCGAAGTCGGGCAAAGGGAAGAGCGAGGCCAGGATGCGGGAGTTGGCCGTGGCCGTGCAAGCTCGCAATATCGACCCGATTTGCCTCGACGCAAACGACTCGGCGATCGAAGAGCTGCGCAAACGGCATGCCTTGAGAAAACTATCGGCAGTTGTCGTATGCGGCGGAGACGGCACGCTGAATAGCGTTCTGAACTGCGCACCGCCGGACCTACCGATCGCCGTGTTTCCCTGCGGTACGTCGAACCTGATGTCGCGCCGAATTCGAATGCCCTGCAACCCGCAGGCCGCAGCTCGGGTCTTAGCTGCGCGCAAGGTGCAGAAGTTCGATTGCGGCCGTGTCGGGGAGCGGCTCTTTCTACTGACATTGAGTGCCGGGTTCGATGCCGCGATCACACACTGCTTGGAGGCGCAGCGGCATGGGCCGATTAACCGCCTCTCGTTCGTCGCACCGATCTACCACTCCATTCGCGAGTACGACTTTCCACAACTGCGAATCACGGCGCGTCGCGACGGCATCACGCCGAAGTCGGTGGGCAGCACGGTGGAATACGTGAGCCGTTGGTGCTTTATCCAGAATCTTCCCGGCTATGCGCTGCTGCTTAACTTCACGCCGCGAGCCGATGGGCGCGACGGCCTGCTCGACTATTGCCTATTCGAACGACCTGGATTTCTGAACGGGTTGTTCTTTATCTATCGCGTGTTGTTAGGGCGGCATCGATTGCTCAAAGATTGCCATGTCGGCCGCAGCCAGTCGATTCACGTCGAGTGTCTCGACCCTTCGAAGACGGTCTCAGTACAGCTCGACGGCGAAGACGCCGGGACATTACCGATCGACGTGGAAGTCGTGCCGAACCGGGCGACGTTCATCATTCCATAAAACGCGTTGCGGTGTGATGCGCGCCGGATCGTTGACCTGCCCCCGGTACTGATACCAAGTGTGATGTTAGGACTCGGATGAATCAAGCTTGGTCTTTTCGCGGAGCGCAGCGTAGCGAAAAGACCAAGCTTGAACGGCCTCAGGTGCCGGGGTCGGTAGCCGAGCAAGCTGTGCGGCCGGATCGTGTTGTACTCTCTCCGCCACCGTTCGATGAGCATCTTCGCCTCCCGGAGCGTGTCGAAGATCTCACGCTCCAAGAGTTCATCTCGCAGCTTACCGTTAAACGATTCGACGTAGCCGTTCTCCCAAGGACTCCCCGGTTCGATGTAGAGCGTCTTGACGTCGATCCGTTGGAAACATTCGGCTAATCGTACTGAAACGACTACCGGCTGAGGCGGTTAGTTCGGAAGCGTTTCGTGAGTCTACGGACTGAAGTCCCTCCGCTCACGACGGGGTCACGCGGAAGTTGTCGCCTCCGTCGTCGGGTTCGGTTCCTTCCTGTTGCTAGATGTATTCGCGGATCGCCTCGTCCGTGATGTTGCCGCTGGAGGCCACGAAATAGCCCCGAGCCCAGAGATGCCGACCCCAATACTGCTTGTGCAGATGTTGGAACTCTCCCAGCAGCTTCCGCGACGTCTTCCCCTTGATCGCCTGCATGATCTTGCTCGGCGACAAGTTCGGAGGACAGGATAACAGCACGTGCAAGTGGTCGCTCGACACCGAACCTTCCACGATCTCGATCTCAAGCGTCCGACAGATTTCTCGAACCAGTCTACGTAGACGAATTCCTACCTCGCCCGACAAAACCGCCTTACAATACTTCGGGATCCACACGAAGTGGTACTTGAGATCGAACCGGCTATGAGCTCCCGTCCGATAACGCTCCATAGACTGACAGTTTTTCCCATCACACTCACGTCCTAAAGGTTTCGCCTGAAGGCGAGGGGTTTAGACCCATCGCAGGGACACTAAATCGCAGTCGTGAGTTTGTAACAATTAAAAACACGCTCCAAAACGATGCCGGTAATTACCGTACCGATTCAGGAAATACCGCGTTTCTTCGCAATTCTTCGCATTGACTCGCAAAGGTTTGCAAATGCGTGCCGAGTAGGTAAACTACTTTGTACACAATGACTTCCGAGTTTTTCAGCAGGTCCGTTTTAAGCGACTACGGAACCGAAGGTTAGTGGTTCGAGCCCACTAGGGTGTACTTGCTATAACTCGTTTATAGCGTTCGGTTTCTGAGTCGGGCCGTTTCTTTTGCCCGGCACAGTTTCTCTAGAAAATTGTGGTAGTACTACCACAATTAGGAGGAATTCGTGTCGCGTCAGGGGAAGAAGGTCCCATCGTACGGCCTGCATAAGCCCACAGGCCAAGCCCGCATTCTCGTCGGCGGGAAGAGTATCTATCTGGGCAAGCATGTCTCCAATGAGAGCTATGAGACTTACGCTCGGTGGGTCGCCAAGCTGGCGATCGAGCCGGAGCCGGTCGCTCTGCGGCTGAAGTCGCCCGACGTCCTGCACGAGCTGACGCTCAATGAGCTCCTGATCCGTTACCTTCGTTACGCCAACGGCTACTATCGTTGGAAAGTGGAGCGTACACGAGAGTAAGCCAGCACAAGCTGTCGCGCCAGCCGTAACTGACTCAGCTTGAGTCGGAGTCGAGCCATTTCTTGAAGGCTTACCGCGAAGGTTTTCTTGCCTCGTTCGCGATTTCTTCTCGGATTTTTATTGCCTATCGCCATAGTCACGCTACGCTATGACTACGACCATAGTCAGATTTGTCGTCACGCACCCGAGCCTTTTCCATGCCCGAACAAAAAGCGATTCTCGGTTCGACCGAAATTGAAATTCTGCGTTATCTCGGCGATCGATCCGCGATGAGCGTCGGCGAGGTAGCCGATCATTTCGCACAGACGACGGGACAGGCCCGCACCACGATCCTCACGATCATGGAGCGCCTGCGTAAGAAAGGATATCTCACGCGGAAACAAGTCAAAGGTGTGTATCACTACTCTCCTAAAGTATCGAAGCAAGATTTCCTGCGAGGCTTGGTGCGAACGTTCGTCGGCAACACTCTCGGCGGCTCCGTCTCGCCGTTCGTGGCGTATCTCTCCGAAAGCGGTCCGGTTTCCGATCAAGATCTCGAACACTTGAAACAACTCGTCAAGGAACTCGAGCAAGATCGCAAGCGAGGCGGCAAATGAGCTTCGGCGGCGACATGCTTGATCTCTGGGCTACGGCGCTGTGGCGCGCGAGTTGGCAGGGAGGGCTCGCAGTATTCTTCGTTGCGCTAGTGTGCCGGCTCAGGCCTTCGATTCCAGCTAGGTTTCAATGCTGGATGTGGCGGCTCGTGCTGTTGAAGTTCGTAATTGCATTCGTGTGGACCGCTCCCGTCGAAATACCGGTACTCGCTTGTATCGATCCGATCGTGTCCGCGGAAGTCGGCGCGCCGATTCCATTCAGCGACATGCAGGACGAAAGCAAGTCGACCGTTGACGAGCGAACTCCGAGCTATGGCCCGTTGCTGCTGATCCCCTTTGCGATGTGGGCTGCGATCGTCGCCTGGCAGATGGTTCGCATTTTCGTTTCTTGCCGCAATGCTCGGTTGCTCATAAGTCGTTGTCGGGCGAACGAAGATCGTCAACTCTTCGACCTTTGTTCGCGATTGAGCGAGATGCTCGGCCTTTCGAGTCCGCCTCCGGTGTTGGAATCCGAAGGCCAAGGAAGTCCGCACCTCGTCGGCATCCTACGGCCGGCCATCGTGCTGCCGACGACGACGTTGGAGCGACTGGATACCTCGGAACGTTCGCTCGTGCTCGGCCATGAGCTGGCACACGTAAGTCGCCGCGACCTCTTCTATAGTCTCGTCGCCATGATGATTCGGGCCTTGTTCTTCTTCCATCCCGCTGTGTGGTTCAGCGAGCGACGACTCGGTCTCACGCAAGAAATCGCCGCCGATCAACTGGCGATCACTCTGCAGAAGCAGAGCCCGATCTATTACGCCCAACTTCTAGTGGCGATCGTCGGCAAACTCGGCCCTCGCCGAACGACTCTCATGATGACCATGGGAGCCGCGGGAGAGGCCGGCGCGCTCCACCGGCGATTGTCGGCGATGCGGTACATGAAGCAAACAACTGCCCGAACGGCCCTAACCTACGGTTTGCTGCTGGGGCTTTGCGCAGCGCTCGGACTCGTGCCTTGGTCGCTTGTCGCAGCGCCGACGGAGGCAGCGGAAGAGGCGCTCGCCGTATCGGCCGGCGACGGCGGCGTTTCGATTGAGTTAGATAACCATCAAGAATCGCTACCGAACCTTAAACGCTCCTTCGAGCCGTCTCTCGGCAAGAAGGTGGATGGCAAAAGAGATGCGAAGCCGAAATCGCATTCGGGACGATTCGTTTCCGCCCATCACGGCACGTTAACGCTTCAGGCTAACTCCGGCGAACTGATCGACAGCAAGATCTTCCGTAGTCTCAAGACCACGGTGTGGAGCGATGCTGCCGAGAAGTTCGTGCCGACGGATACCATCGCGGCTTTAAGGCAACTCAAGGTCGGTACCGTGGTCATCGTCGACGGCGTCGGCCGGAACGGCACACTTCGCATCGGATCGCGCGAACGAGTCATGACCGGCACGTTCGTGTCGTACGAAAACGACCGACTGTCGATGCTCCGTACGAACGTCAGGGAGCGACTCACGAAGAATCCGACAGCCGACGTCCGTTTCGAAAAGTTTCGCGACGAGGTGCCCGCCTACGAAAGCATCGATGGCGGTGAGTACCGGCCGGTCGGCATGGCGAACGACGTGTTGAGTCGCGTCAATGCGGGAGCGATTCTCCACGTACATAGCGATGGAAACGACACCGTCACTCTCCTCCGGATCGGTGTGCCGAAGAGGTCGTGACGCCGGTAAGCCGCAAAGCGTTTGAACGAAACAAGAAGGTAACGGGACGAGCACCCGCCGGCGAATGCCGGCTGAATCCACCACTACGGCGCCTATTTAACGAATCGTGATCAAAATGAACCATCGCATCAGCCGCATTGCAGCCTCGGCCCTCCTGGCACTCGCTCTTTGCACCTCGATCGGTGCCGCAGAACCGATCGAGGTGTTTCGCACCGACGATGAACTCATCGTGCGGCTCGATCGATTCGACCTACTTCGCCAAGCGAACCCCGGCTTGACCGCGGATTTGAAGCTGCGCGGCGAAGGGAAAGAACGGAGCCTGGCGATCGATCTTTCCGACCCGGCCGTCAACGGCACGCTTGTGATCGATCTCTCAAAGTTCGGCGAATTGATGGGTGTGAGCATCACGGTGAAGGATGCCGGCGGAAAGTCGATCGCTGTGAAGTCGGCTTCGCCGATCGTGGATGCTCCGATTAAAAGTCGCTTTCCGTCTTCGGCGACCGGACTGTTTGCTTTTGTCGAACCGGGGACGGCGATGAGCGCCGCAGCCGCAGGCACCGGTGCGAATGTGCCTAAGATTCCACTCCCAGACGCGAAGACACTGCGAACGGTGCAAATCGATTCGTCGAAACAATCGATCTCGAAGCAGGACATCACTTTCCCGGTGCTTACGGAAAGCGAAGCTCCGCTGCGCGGCGTCGTCGTCTTGAGCCGGCAGACGGCCGCACCGAACGACCCGACGAAGGCCAGCTTGTATCTCAGCTACAAGAAAGCGCTATATGAAGGGACCAAGCTGGCGCGATGGCAGAAGTTTTTGGTGGAAATTCCCATTCAAGAATCTTGGGGCAAAGGCCAAGGGGATGAAACCGTAAACCTCGGCAACGACGTGCACGTGCATGTCACGAGCGACGTTAAGGAGAAGGATTGGCGAGGGGTCCAACGTCACATACTCGGCGAGGGAGACGACGACCTCGGTCAAACGCTTTCCGCCATTGACGACGAAGGGCGGATCTATTTCATCGCCGAGTATCGCGTGGTTCGCTTCGACCCGAACACGAAAAAGTTCGAGATCTCGCCGCCGTTCGAACTGCAGAAATTGTGTCCCGGCGGTGCGACGATGAAGGGCTCGCCGGGCTGGTTGAGCGGGAATTGGACGATGGTCTGCGGGCATGGCCGTGTTTTTATCGTCGATATCCTCGACCTGAAAACGGGGCCTAATCCCGGCGTCGACGTGCCGCAACGACGGATCGGCGGGGTCTTTTCCATCCCGCAAGAGTGGCGCGATGAAAAGACGTTTTCCGCCGACGTTCGCCTGCATGTCGGGTCCTGGGAGACTGCCACGCCTACGCTCTACAAGACCGGCCCGACGATCGGCGCTGCGGCGGACGAACGGAAACTAGGCAAGCCCATCGTCACCGAAACCGGCCTCTTAATCCTACCGGCGGGAAAACAATCTGCCGGGGGGCCATGGCGGCTTGATCTCGACGACCAAGGAAACAACAAAGCGTTCGGCGAAGTCAATTCGCTGACCGATACCGTCTCAAAGGACGGCCGCACCAACTTTGCCCCCACGCAAGAGGCGAAGCTTAACGGCGTCAGCAAGACCATGTTGCAGGTCGTCGGTACCGGCTACGGTCGTCGCTTGGTTGGGGCTGCCGGAACCGATGGGCTGGAGATTCCTCGCGCTTCAATTCGACAACTTTTGATGAGCGACGGCTGGAATGCCTCCATGCTGCATCGGCCCTCGTCAGAAGATAAATATTGGACTTACGCCGACGCCCCTAAAGGGACGGTGACGGTGAAGTATGAAGTCGTCGAGAAGCTCAAAGCTCATCCCGCCGCGCAAGGTGCGCTGGCCGACTCGTTGAAAGGTGGACCGAGCCTCGGGCCCGTCTTCGTCGTTACCCCGATTCCCGGCGAGCCGGAAAAGGCCGTGGGGATTAGCGAGTATGCGATTTATCCGTTGGCGACTTTCGATTTCTCAAGACTGGAAGAGAAGCGGGCCGTGATCAAGTCGGCGTTGCCGGCCAAAGCGGCGCTCGCCGTGGGAGTGGGCCCCTACGACTCTGGTTGGGTCAAGCAGGGAGACGAGCAATGGCTCTACATCACCGGCTACACCGGCATGACTCGCGTCAAGTACTCGAAGGCTGCTCAAGTCTTGGACGTGATGAAGTCCGACATGTTTCACACCCGCTTAGCCGCGGTGCCGGTCGATCGACATGCTCGCGGCGGCCTGAAGCAATACGACAGAATATTTCCCGTATTCGGAGGTCGACTGCTCGACTCCGGCACCGGTCGCGCCGGACGCGGAGGAACTCCGTTCTCGACGGGGCTCGAACTCTTCGATCCGAAGCAACTCGGGGCCGATGCGGCGTCGGGCTCCGTTCCGAGTCAAACGGCCGCCTACATGAACCGCTGCTGCGGCGCACTGCAGACCCTGCAAAGCCGGCTGATTTGGAGCGCGCACGACGGGAGCCGTCGGCAGGAGATCTTCGGCACCGGCAAGCCGAACCCGGTGTTTGTGGAAGAACTAGGAGCTGCCGATAAGGCACTCCTCCCGAGCAACTTAGACGAGAAAATCTTCTGCTACGAAGTTGCCGAGACCGACGGTCTACGCGACCTCTTCGGTTTCTCACTGCCGGTCTCGGAGAATGGCGCGAGCGGCGGGAGCTATCTAGCTCTCTCTCCGTGCAGTCGATTTCTGCTTGTCCTTACAGGCGACAGCTCACTCTATTCGTACTCCATCGCCGCCAAGCAATTCATCGACGGCGCTCGCTTGACGACACCGTCCGGCGACGCCGTCGCGACGATCGGCTTTAGGCGACCCGGCGAGCGTATCATCACAGC
>JAIOPP010000117.1 GCA_021413845.1 Planctomycetia bacterium
CGAGGCTCATCAGCCTACTCCGGCAATGTTGAATCGTTGTGAGCGCCATGTTTTGAAAAGATGTAATCACGGTGAGAGCCAGAGAAGAAGGTGAGAGTCACGGAAGAAGCCGTACGAAACTTCCGTTCGAGCGTGCGGCCACGCGTGGCGATCTCGACCTGGAATGAACTGTGAAGGAAGTTGCGGAATAACGAGCGATCCAGCGACATAGTTCCGGCTCCGTTCGGGGCAATTGGTGGAATGGGTGGTTTAGGTCGTGTCTCGTGGTTCGCTTTGGGTCGATTTCGCTGATGTGGGTCGGCTGCATCTTCCGATGGTTAGGGGAATCCCTTTCGCGGGAAAACGAACGCTTGGGCGGATTCCCGCCTTTTTCGGTCTGAAATCTCCCGAAACGGCCGCCCTTGAACTCTCGCGACTCGAACGCTAAACTGCTTAATTCTTCAATTTCTCACGACTCCGCCGTAAGCGAAACTCTTCCATGTTGACGAAAACGTATGTCGCCAAGCCAGGCGAACTTGAACAAAAGTGGTACCTCGTTGACGGCGCCGGAAAAGTCGTCGGTCGTCTCGCTACGGAAATCGCCACGATCTTGATGGGCAAGCACCGCCCGACCTACACGCCGCACGTCGATACGGGCGAGTACGTGATCGTGATCAACGCCGATCAACTCGTGTTCACCGGCCGGAAGTGGGAACAAAAGGAATACACCTACTACACCGGCTACCATCGCCTTCGCGCCGACACGGCCGGAGAGCGGAAGGCAAAGAATCCGGAATTGATTCTCATCGAAGCCGTTCGCCGCATGTTGCCGAAGAACAAGCTCGCGACGAAGATGCTCGATAAGCTCAAGGTATTCGCCGGAGCGGAACACCCGCACCAAGCGCAAAAGCCGGAACCGAAAGATCTCGGCGTTCGGAAAGAGAACACGAAGTAGTAGTCGCTTTATTTGTCTCATCTCAGATCCTAAAGCGACGACACGTCGCACGCATATTTAGAGGAACGCCATGACGACGGCAGCAAAAATCAACGAAACCTTGGGCACCGGCCGCCGTAAGACTTCGGTCGCTCGCGTTCGCGTCCGACCGGGCGAAGGGAAGATCGTCGTCAACGGTCGCCCGCTCAGCGAGTTCTTCGCCAACGAACAAGATCGCTATTCGGTCATCTCGGCCTTGGAGTTGTGCGACCGGCGCAACGCGGTCGATATCGTGATCACGGTTTCCGGCGGCGGCACGACCGGCCAATCGGGCGCTTGCCGTATGGGCATCGCTCGTGCCTTGAAGCTGATGGACCCGACGCTCGAAGAGCCGATCCGCAAGAATCGCTTGCTGACGCGCGACAGCCGCATGAAGGAACGCAAAAAGTTCGGCTTCCGCGGTGCTCGCCGTGGTACGCAGTTCTCGAAGCGGTAATCGTTTCCGAAGACTCGACATCGAACATGCGGCCTTTCGTCGCGATGTTTCCCATACGAAAAGCCCCGGACCCAAGTCCGGGGCTTTTTTCGTCGGTAGGTAAAGTAGCAGGCACGTTCCACGTGCCGTCAGCCACATGCGCCGTGGAAGCTGAATGCAGCATCGCGACGCACGCAACCTCCGTTCACACACAGCTTCCGTTCAATAGCCCCGGATGCATATCCGGGGCCGCACCGTGATGATCGTTCCATATCGTCTGTGGCGGACGGCACGTGGAACGTGCCTACTACTCAAACAAAGCACGGCCATGATCGCGCCGGCTTGCGACTTGAAAAAACATTCGTGCGTCGTCGCCCGAGCGGGCCTGGGCATCTTGTCAAACGATTCTCTGCGCAGAGCATTTCGCCCGAACCGGCTTGCTTCATTTGAAGAAAGACTGGCTCAGACGACGACGCACCGGACGACGCCCAGCAGCGAAGCGTTCTCTGCGATGTTGCAACTGCGCAGAGACCGTCGTGCAAGTTTCGATCCGCGTTGGTTGTCATCGTGCGTCTCGCCTGAACGCACGACGACCGAGGATCGCGATATGTGATCGCTCACGCACCGCAGGCCGGAAAGAGACATCGAGCGATCGTCTTCACAACAATCGTTCGATCGACCATCGTCGCGAGGGACCGAGCTTAGCGCTCGATTCGATCAAACCCCGGCGGCGACAAGCGGCGCGGCCGAAGCTAAAAATTCCCCATCGCGATTCGTCGTCGCCGGTCTCGCGCAAGCGAAACCGGCAACGCGTCGAAACCTACCGGAGGTCGGAGTCTCGTCTCCTCACAAGGCCCAACATCGCACGACGCGCCGCGAGATTCAACGCGAAGAATTGGGCCAAAGTAGCAGGCACGTTCCACGTGCCGTCCGCCACGGTTGATACGGAACGATCGTTGCGGTGTGTCCCCGGATATGCATCCGGGGCTATTGAACGGAGCTGCGTGTGAACAGAGCGTGTGAACGGAGCCGCGTGCGTCGCGATGCCGCACTTAGCTCGAACGACGCACGTGGCTACGGCACGTGGAACGTGCCTGCTACGTTGGGTGCCTTAGTGCTTATGTCCGTGGTCGTGCGCTTCAGCGGCGAGTGTGCCGCTGTACGACTTGCCGGCAATCGTGACGTTGAAGCGGCCCTGGTTCTTCGGGGCGTCGATCGCTTCGCAGAGGGCTGGGTCGACCGCTTCGAAGCGCGAGGTCGTCCCTGCGGCGTCGTCGGTTTGAGGGAGCGCGGCGAGGAAGAACTGCTGAGGTTTGCCGTCGAGCACGAAGTTCAACGCGAGCTTCGTTTCCGTCGTCGTCACCTTACCGACGGCGTGATCGTCGAGCAGGTAGATCGTTACCTTATGGGCTGCGTCGTCGTGAACGAGCTCGGCGTGAAACTCTTCTTTTCCGAGTTCGATCAGCGCTCCCTTGTGTGGGCCGGCCGAGGGATGTGCGTGTTCGGCGTGAGCATGGGCCTGCTTCGCGGCCGAGCCGCCCGACTTCGCCGCCGGTTCGTTCGGCTTATAGCAACCGCTCGCGGCGATGAGCAAGCAAGCGCTCGCAACGCAACCTAAAGGCTTCGCGGCCGAGAAGCACGAAAGCGAGGCGAAGCTTTTCAACATGGCGGAAACCATCATGGCTAAACCTGAGAAGAAGATTTTTTCGAAAACTACGAACGGCGATTCTACCAAACTCCGGCCGCGGCTCCTGCCCGAGATGTGGATGCCGCGAAAGCGCGAAAAGCTTGCGAATCGGCAAGGCTTCCGCGCGAAACGAAGGGAGTTTCGCCGGCGAAAGTTGAGCGACGACGTTGCATTTAGACGCCGCGAGGCCGGGAAAAATTCCGGCGAAGTCGTTCATTTTCTCCGGAAGAAATGAGACTTTCCTTTGATAAGCGACCGCGAAGATGTTATTTTGCCGCACAAGAAATCGTGCCCGCTCGGAAGTGTGGGCCTATGGTTCGACCCGAAGAAGCCGCTAACCGCCCGTTATGGGAGGTTTTAGCGGAATTCTTGCCGCTGAATCCGCATTCACTCGTCCGAAATCGTCGTCATACGCATCATCGTCCTGTCGTCCCTTGTCGAGGCCCAAACGTGAATTTTCCTTCTCTTCGTCTTCGGTCGCTGCTCCCGCAGTTGCTTGGTTCTTTGATCGTGCTCCTTTCGGTCGCGGCTCCGGCTTGGGCCGGCGAGGCCGATCTTGCTATTCCCGACCTGCACAAGGGGGAGTTCACGATCGCCGGCGCCACGATCAGCGCTTGGAACTTGTTGTTCTACGGTTCGTTCGTCATCGCGGGCACGTTGGGGATCAGCCTCTATTTGCGAAACGAAATCAAGCGGATGCCGGCGCATAAGTCGATGCTCGACGTCGCCGAAGTGATCTTTCAGACCTGCAAGACCTATCTGCTTCAACAGGGCAAATTCCTGTTGATGCTCTTCGCGATCATCGGCTCGGCGATGACCTACTACTTCGTCGGCCTGCAGGGGCAAACTTTCGGCACCGCGGCGCTCGTGCTGCTGTTCTCGGTCGTCGGCATGGGGGGCTCGTTCTGGGTCGCCTGGTACGGCATTCGGATCAACACCTACGCCAACTCGCGCACCGCTTTCGCTTCGCTGCGGGGTGTGCCGTGGGACGTCGTCAACATTCCGCTACGTGCGGGCATGTCGATCGGCTTGTTCTTGATTTCGCTCGAACTCATCATGATGGTCATCATCTTGTTGTTCGTGCCGCGCGACATCGTCGGCATCTGTTTCCTCGGGTTCGCGATCGGCGAGTCGCTCGGTGCATCCGCGTTGCGGATCGCCGGCGGTATCTTCACGAAGATCGCCGACATCGGCTCCGACCTGATGAAGATCGTGTTCAACGTGAAGGAAGACGATCCGCGCAATCCCGGCGTCATCGCCGACTGCACGGGCGACAACGCCGGCGACTCGGTCGGCCCGACCGCCGACGGCTTCGAGACGTACGGCGTCACGGGCGTGGCACTCATCTCCTTCATCACGCTCGCGCTTCCGGTCGAGCAATCGGAACTGCAAGCGAAGTTGATCGTTTGGATCTTCGCAATGCGGTTCCTCATGGACTTCATGTCCGGAGCGTCGTACTTCATCAACCAGAAGATTTCCGAAGCGAAGTACAAGGGCTTGAAAGAGTTCGATTTCGAAGCTCCGCTCACGCGTCTGATTTGGATCGCGTCGATCCTTTGCATCACCACCTCGTACGGCATGAGCTGGCTGCTGATCAGCGACCTTGTGATCGCCGGCAAAGACTATCCGCAACTCTGGTGGCAACTCGCCTCGATCATCAGCCTCGGCACATTGGCCGCCGTGTTGATTCCGGAATTCACCAAAGTCTTTACCAGCTCGCATTCGAAGCACGTGCATGAAATCGTGACCGCGTCGAAAGAAGGGGGAGCTTCGCTCACGATTCTCTCCGGACTCGTCGCCGGCTACTTCAGCGCGTTCTGGATGGGCATTTTGATCGCCGGCCTGATGGGCGCTGCATACTTCATCAGCCTCATGCCCGACGGCGTGAATTCGATCATGCAAGTCGTTCTGACGCCGGGGGCGGCTGCCGTCGGCGTGGGTTCGATCTTTGCGTTCGGCCTCGTCGCCTTCGGCTTTCTTTGTATGGGCCCTGTGACCATCGCGGTCGACAGCTACGGCCCTGTGACCGACAACGCGCAATCGATCTTCGAACTCGCGCAGACCGAGCACATCAAGGGGATTCGCGACGAAATCAAACGCGATTTCGGGTTCGTGCCCGACTTCGAGCTCGGTAAGCATTATCTCGAAGCGAACGACTCGGCGGGAAACACGTTCAAAGCGACGGCCAAACCGGTGCTCATCGGCACGGCCGTCGTCGGTGCGACGACGATGATTTTCTCGATCATCCTCCTGCTCGGCAAGCAAGGCTTGCTGCACTTGAGCCTCACCGATGCACCGGTGTTGCTCGGCTTCATTTGCGGCGGGGCGGTGATCTTCTGGTTCTCCGGCGCTTCGATGCAAGCCGTAACGACGGGTGCTTATCAAGCGGTCGACTTCATCAAGAAGAACATGGACCTCACGAAGAAAGAAGCCGACATCGAAGACTCGAAGACGGTCGTCCGCATCTGCACGATCTACGCGCAGAAGGGAATGTGGAACATCTTCATCGCCCTGATGGCGATCACGCTCGCGTTCGCCTTCTTCGATCCGAACTTCTTCGTCGCCTATCTGATTTCGATCGCCGTGTTCGGCCTGTTCCAAGCCATCTCGATGGCCAATACCGGTGGTGCCTGGGACAACGCCAAGAAGTACGTCGAAGTCGATCTCAAAGAAAAGGGTACGGAGCTGCATGCCGCGGCTGTCGTCGGCGATACCGTCGGCGATCCGTTCAAAGATACGACTTCGGTCGCGTTGAACCCGATCATCAAGTTCTCGACGTTGTTCGGGCTCTTGGCGGTCGAGATTGCGGTGAAGATGAAGGAAGCGGCTCGCGGTGTGGATATCCATCACGCGGGCCCGACTCCGAGCGGAGCGACGGCCCAGCCGACGTTGACGCCGACGACCGACTACACGGTCGTGTTCGGCGTCATCATGCTCGCCGTCGCTTTGATCTTCGTCTGGCGATCTTTCTATTCGATGCGAATCGTGAAAGATTAAGCAAACAGGGCTGCCATGCGGGCGCGGAGAGATATATTGCTTTCTCTCCGCGCCCGATTTTCGTTACGCCTGCAGCCCGGATCGAAAAACGCTCGCCGCAAAGTTTCAAACTCTCAACCGTACCGCTAGGAAACTCTCCCGATGTGGAAGCAACTCTGGGCGAAGAAAGACCTTTCGATTCTTCTCAAGGAGATGGAAAGCCAGGATCGCTTGCATCGTGTTCTCGGCCCAACGGCGCTCACTTCGCTCGGGGTCGGCGCGATTATCGGTACGGGCATCTTCGTGTTAGTCGGGAAGGCCGCGGCGCAACAAACCGGTCCGGCGTTGATGCTGTCGTTCATCGCTTCGGCATTTGCCTGCGTCTTCGCCGCCCTGTGTTACGCCGAATTCGCTTCGATGGCCCCCGTCGCCGGCAGCGCCTATACCTACTCCTACGCGACCATGGGCGAACTCTTCGCTTGGATCATCGGGTGGGATCTTATCTTGGAATACGCCGTGGCGTCGAGCGCCGTCGCGCATGCGTGGAGCGATTACGTGGAAAAGTTCATCGTGATCGTCGCTCCCGATACGTGGGTCCCTTCGCTGCACACGTTCTTCGAACGCTGGGGCAATTCTCCGATCGGGTTCAATCCCAAAACTAATACCTTCTTCGCGAGCGGCGGCATCATCGACCTTCCGGCGATTTTGATCACCGCGATCGTAACCGTGGTCTTAGTCATCGGCATCAAAGAAAGCGCTCGTTTCAATACGCTGATGGTCTTGCTGAAAGTCGGCGTCGTGTTGTTCGTGATCGGCGTCGGAGTTTTCTTTATCGATCCCGCGAACTGGACGAATAACTTCGCCCCCTTCGGCTACGGCGGCATTACCATGCCATGGGAAGAGCATTCCAGTCACCCGGTCGGCATGCTTGCCGGAGCGGCGACGATCTTTTTCGCGTTCATCGGCTTCGACTCGATTTCGACACACTCCGAAGAAGCCAAGAATCCGCAGCGCGACGTGCCGATCGCCATCATCAGCTCTCTCGTTATCTGCACCATCCTTTACGTTCTCGTCGCTGCCGTCCTCACCGGGATGGTTCCCTACGACCAAATCGCGGTCGAAGCTCCCGTGGCGAGTGCGTTCACGGGACGAGATATGAACTTCGCTGCGGGCTTGATCTCGCTCGGTGCGGTCGCGGGTATGACCAGCGTGTTGCTGGTGATGTTGCTCAGCCAACCGCGCGTGCTGCTGGCGATGGCGCGCGACGGCCTCTTACCCCAAAAGTTTTTCGGTGCCGTGCATGAAAAGTTCCGCACGCCGTACAAATCGACGATCCTCACCGGTTTCTTCGTGGCTGCCGCGTCGTCGCTGCTGCCGCTCGACGTGTTGGCCGACATGACCAACATCGGCACGCTCTTGGCCTTCGTAATGGTGTGCGCCGCCGTGTTGATCATGCGGAAGACGAATCCCGACGCTCACCGTCCGTTTCGCGCTCCGCTCGGGCCGGTAGTCCCGATCATGGGAATCATCACCTGCTTGATCCTGATGCTTTCTTTGGGAACCCACAATTGGATGCGACTAGCCATTTGGCTCGCCGTCGGTATGGTCATTTATTTCTGCTACGGCAAGCGGCATAGCCACCTCGGCCGCGAATTGGCGAACGAGATCACGCATCACGGCCTCACGCCGACCGATCCGACGCCGCCGCGCGTCTAACGGGGTTTGGGGAACAGCCTTCGTCGATCGGATGTCACCCGGCCTATCAGCCGCAGGGCGTTAGCCCCCGGTCTCCGCAGCAGCCGGCCTCATCCGATGAACCGGGGGCTAACGCCCTGCGGCTGATGCGCCGTTCGGCGAGTTGCGGCTTGGCTTAGATCCGCGGAACTTCGTGTCCTGTTCGGGGTATGATGGTTTAAGGAGGTCGCGTACGTGCCGGCTGGCCGGGCGTACGGGGTTGTCCTAGACTGAAAGCGCGTGCTCGGCCCGACAGGGAAATTCTCGTCGAGCCCCGGCCGCGCGGCCATTTCTCGAACCATTCATTCAGCGAAACGGGTAGGCGTTTGGTAGTCGGCGAGTCGTCGGCCCAATCTTACGAACTGCGCGATCCCGACGTGCGGCTCATGCTCGAAGTGCGCGACGACAACGCCGCCGCTTTCGAGGAGTTGATGCTGCGCTATCAGAATCGTTTAGTGACGGTGCTCGAACACCTGACCGGCCAGCGCGACGCCGCGGAAGACTTGGCTCAAGAAGTGTTTCTGCGCGTGTATCGCTCGCGGAAGAAATACGTGCCGGGCTCGAAGTTCTCGACCTGGCTGTTCACGATCGCCAATAACGTCGCCTCGAACGCGCGCAGAAGTCGGGCCCGCAGGAAGGAACGAAACCTCACGCCGGCCGAGGGAGACGAGACCGGCGCGTGGGGCGCAGCGCCGCTCGAACAACTGGCCTTGGCGAAGAGCGCGCTCATGCCGACGCGCCAGTTGGATAAAGCGGAAATGCGCGAAGTCGTGAAGCTCGCCCTCGATACGCTCAACGAACGCCAACGGCTCGCGGTCTTGCTTTGCAAATTCGAGAACATGAGCTACACCGAAATTTCCGAAACGATGGGGATGACCCCGCAAGCGATCAAGTCGCTGCTGTCGCGAGCGCGCGACAATTTACGCGACGTGTTGGAAGCGTATCTCGAACGGGGCGTTTTGCCGGGCAAGTCGAACGTCGCCGGAGAAACGCCATGAGCGACCGCGACGGAACCACCGTGCCGGACATGCAAGCTCAGCTCAACGCCTATCTCGACGGCGAAGTCGACGGCGAAGAGCGGACGCGCATCGAGCAAGCGCTCGCCGACGATACCCGCATGCAGCACGATTTCCAACGGCTGCAACGGGCCTGGGACTTGCTCGACGTGTTGCCGCGCGCCGACGTCGGCACCGGTTTCACGCAAATGACGGTCGAGATGATCGCGCTGGACGCCAAGCAGCAGTTGGCCGCGGTGCAGAAGGTCGTGCCGCGGCGCACTTGGATCGATCGGCTGCTCATCGCCGGCGGCGTGGCGACGGCGGGCGTGGCGGGCTTTTTCCTCGTCGACGCGCTCCGCACCCGGCCCGACGACACGATGCTGCGCGACCTGCCGGTCTTAGAGCGGCTCGATCTGTACGGGCTAACGGAGCCGGGCGAGAACGCCGAGTTCTTCCGCCAGCTGCGTGATCGGCGCGTTTTGGCCGAGCCCGCGCCGTCGAATGCACCGGCCGTAAAACGGAAATAGGTAAAACGGAAATAGAACTCATTCTTTCGCTGCGTTAGGTTTCGATGTCTCCACAAGATCCTGAAAAAACCGTTCACGAAGATGTCGGCCTCACCGCCGCGACGAGCATCGTCGGGCCGGTGGAAGATTGGTTGCGCGGCAGCCCGATCGAAGTGACGGACCGCGAACCGGAGACGTTCGAGCTGCCGGAGAAGTCTTGGACCTGGGGACGAGTCGCCATCGCGGCTGCGATCGTCGCCGTCGCGGCCGGGGAGCTCGCTTGGGTGCTGTCGTCGCGCGATTCGTTGGCCGCTCGGCGCCGCGCTACCGCCGTCTTGTCCGAAAGCGAAAAGGCCGCGCTCGAGGCGAAGCGCGAACGCTTCGAGAAACTCGATCCGACCGAGCAAGCGCGCCTCCGGGCCTTGCAAGCCGAACTGGCCGAAGACGCGAGCCCGGAATCGTTGTATTCGACGTTGGAAGATTATTTGAAGTGGAAGTCGCAGTTGGCACCGCAAGAGAGCGCGATGTTGGCCGGCCTGGCGCCGAGCGAACGGACGGCGCGCGTCGTCGCCGTGGCCGGCGAGAAGCAAACGGAAGAGACGAAGCGCTTCAGCGATGCCGACTCGAAGAAGCTGATCACTTGGCTCGAACTCGAAATCCGCACGCATCAAGCGCGCATCCTCGAACATCTTCCCCCGCCGGTTCGAGAACGCTTCGAGAACATGGGAGATCGCGAACGCTCTTGGGCGTTGATGTATCATTTGCTCTCGGCGCGCGGGTCGGGTCCGCGGCTCGAAGAGTTCGCCACCGATCTGCCGAAGCTGCGCGCTCAACTTTCGCCGGCCGCGCAGGCCCGTTGGGATGCGGCGATGAAAAGCAAAGAAGGTTTCAGGAACTTATTGACCGATTGGGTTCGCCAATCGGTCGAGCGCTGCGTAGCGCAGCAGCGCGACGGAGGCAAGCCGTATCAACAGATCGCCGACAACGAGCTGAGAAAGTTCTTCGAGCACAAACTGCCCGAAGCGGAGCGTCAGCGTTTGCTCTCCCTGCCGCCGGAGGAAATGGCTGCGCAGTTGAAGCGTGAGTATTTGCGCAACAAAGGAATGTGGAAAGAGCACGGCGGAAAGCCGGGCCCCTACGCGCGACAGCCGTTCGGCTCGGCCGACGATCCGCGCTCGGACGGCTTTCGCTACGGCCCGGGCGGCCCTGGAGATCGGCGTCCGCCCGGCGACGGCCCGCCACCCCCTCCTCCGCCGCGCGATGGGGAGTTCCGCTCCGGCGACATGCCGGGAGGCGACCGCGGGATGCAGAAGCCGCGCCGCGACCGCGAAGAGAATCCCGAGAAGGAAAACAAGGTGAAGAAGCCGACCTCCGAGCGGAAGCCCGACCCCTCCTAAGCTTCTTGTTCTATACCGGCGGCACCTTTATGCCGGCGGCACGCCGAGCGATTTGCCGCCGTCGATGGCGATGCTCGTTCCGGACACCATCAGCGCCGCATCGCTTGCCAAATAGCAAATCGCCTCGGCCACTTCTTCCGGAGTGATCATGCGGCGATGGGCCTTCGCGAGCGGGCTGGCATCGATGAACATCTGCGCCGTGGCTCGCGGATCTTGGGCCTTCGCCAAGTCGGCGTTCATCATGCCCGTATCGCCGACCGGGCCCGGGCAGACGGCGTTCACGCGGATCTTGTCGCGGGCGTGGCTTAGGGCCAGGCTTTTCGTCAGCGCGATCATCGCCCCTTTGCTGGTGCTGTAGACGGGATCGTGGGCGCGAGGCAACAGCCCGGCGTTGCTGGAGACGTTGACGATGCTTCCGCCGCCGCCGGCGCGCATCGGACCGATGCAATGTTTCGACGTGAGAAATACCGACTTGAAGTTCGTATCGAGCACGCGGTCCCATTCGTCTTCCGTGACGTTGGGGATTTGTTTCACGAGGCCGATCCCGGCATTGTTGACCAAGATGTCGATTCGGCCCGTCGCGGCGAACGCGGCGTCGACGAGCGATTGCACGTCGGCCTCGCGCCGGACGTCGCAGAGGAGTTGCACGATGCCGAGTTCGGCGAACCGTGCTTCGTTTTCGGGCTGCGGCCGGATGTCGCCCGTGAAGACACGCGCGCCGCCGAGCGCAAGCTTGATGGCCGTTGCTCGGCCGATGCCGAACGCGCCGCCGGTGACGATCGCCGTGCGCCCTGCGAATGGTCTTTCGCTCATAGATGATTTACTTGCCGGAGTTCGGCCACGAAAACAGGTAGTAGGCTTTCGGCGTGGCGAGATCGAGCAAGGCCTGCACTTCGCTCTTCTGCGCCGCTGCCGAAGCGCCGACGAGCGTATCGGCCAGCGACTTCGGGCGATGGTACTTCACGGCCTTGGTCGTCGCGGCATCGAGCGACGCAAGCTCCATCGCGCGGGCGATCGCGTCTTCGACGAAGCCTTGTTTGTCGACGAGCCCGAGCTCGAGGGCTTGCTTGGTCGTGAAGACTTGTCCGGTCGTGGCCTTCTTCAATTGATCGTCGGTGAGCTTCGGGCGGCCCGACTTGACGATCCCTTTGAAGCGATCGAAGCTCTCTTTCACGAGCTCCTCGAACACCGCTTTTTCTTCGGGGGTCATCTTGCGGGTAATGCTGCCGATTCCCTTAAGCGGAGCGCTCTTGATCGTGTCGTCTTCGACTTCCCACTTCTCCATCAGGCCCGCGATGTTGTAGTGCGGGATTAAGACGCCGATCGAGCCGGTCCAAGTGGTCGGCTCGGCGAAGATGACGTTCTCCTTCGTGCCGCAGGCCATCGACACATAGTAGCCTCCGCTGGCGGCGAGGCCTCCCATGCTGACGACGAACGGCATGTTGCGGTCGATGCTCAGCTTGCGCAGGTGGTGGTACATGAAGTCGCTGCCGGTGACGGTTCCGCCGGGGGAGTCGACGCGCAGCACGACGGCCTTCACTTTCGGATCGGCCAAGACCTTGTCGACTTGCTTCTTCACCGCTTCGCCGTCTTCGATCACGCCATCGATCTCGATCACGGCGACCTTGTTCACTCCGTCTTTCGCGAGCGAGTGGTAGCGCTCTTCGAGTTTGTTGTCCGGGTCTTGCGAGAACGAATCGGGGCTCGTGAGGGCGAAGATCACGGCAAGCACGAACAGTGCGATTCCGAGCCAAGTGATTAAGCCGACCAGGCGTGCTAGCAGACTCGGCTTCGGCTGCACGGCGATATAAACCGGCTGACCGGGACCAGGATTGCTCGGAGCGGAAAAGCTGGACATAGCGATACCTACGAAAGGAGTATGAACGCAAACGGAATCCCGACGCGACGCGAAGTCGTTCTCGCGATTGTATCCCCGCAGGCGTGGGAGGCCAACCGGCGCACGTCGTTCGCTCGGCCTCGGTTGCCGAGGGGGCTTCTATGCAGGAGCTTCGCGGGAGTGTTTCGCCGGCGCGGGCCGACTTCCACCTAGCCTTGGAAGTCGGAGAGCGTTAAGCTACCGACCAGCCTGAGAGACATGCAGCCAGCGTGCCGTCTCCACGTGCCGGCCATGGATGTCAGGAGTGCCGGCAGATCGTTTTCTCGCCGTTCGGGCGTACTAGGGAGAGTATCGTGTTTGTCGCCGCTTCGACCGATTGCTTCGCTCAACTTCCGCTGAATGCCGCGCTGAAGAAGTTGTTCGACTTGGAATACACGCGCGCGGAAATCGTGTTGCGCGAGTCGGGCCCTCAGCTTCGCCCTTCGCAAGTGCATGCCGATCTCGAGTCGGCCGTGGTCGCGTGTCGCGATACGCATCGCCTGACGCCGATCGCCTACTTCTACGACGTCGATCCGGAGATTCCGGAATTCTATAAACAGTTCGCCAGCATCTGTAAGTTGGCGAAGGCCACGAAGGTCGGCGTCATTACGGTGCGCGCGGGAGAACTCGGCACGCCGTTCAATGCCGAGATCGAACGCTTGCGCGAGCTCGTGAAGATCGCGACGATCGAAGGCGTATTGGTCGGTTTGAAGACCGAGGCCGACCGGATGACGCAAGACCCGGACACGGCGAAGGTGCTGTGCGACAACGTGAAGGGGCTCTGCCTGACGCTCGACCCGAGCCACTACCACCACGGCCCGATGTACGGCGCGAAGTACGATCACTTGCTGCCGTATGTTTGTCATACGCAACTGCGCGACTCGAACAAGAAGGCGCTGCAAGTGAAGGTCGGCCAAGGGGAGATCGAATACGGGCGGATCGTATCGCACTTGTTTAAGTTCAAGTACCAACGCGCGTTCTGCGTGAACATCGCCGATCAGGAAGATCCGGAAATCGATCACCTCGGCGAGATGCGAAAAATGAGGTTGCTGTTAGAGAGCTTGCTGTAGGCTTGCCGAACGGACACGCAAGGCTCACGCAACTCGAACAATTATGAGGCCGCGCGATCGCAAGATCGTGCGGCCTTTTTCTTTTTTCGTCGCTTGTCGAACGAACAACTTGCGCATGCGGCTGTAAAGACGTTTGCTCCGGCAATACTAAGCTTCGCGACTCAGCTCTCACGCGAATCTTACAAACACGCAATCTTTCTCTAAAGAGATGTTGCGACAATCCTCGCCGATGAATCAGCAAAGGATCGGCATCTCGTGCGGAGAGTTCGACGTCGAAGCGACGGCGATCAGGCGAGATGCCCCGTTCGGTTGAAAAACCGCAAAGCCGTCAAGGCAGGGAGCAGAGAGAGATGATGTTTTATTTAGGTCGCCATACGTGTCGTCGGAGACGAACGCCTTCGAATATCGCCGAGCGCGCCGCTTTTACGTTGGTGGAAGTTCTCGTCACGATGTCGATCGTCGGGATTCTCGCCGCGATCGCCTTGCCCGCGATTCAGAAAGTTCGCGAGAGTGCGCGCGATGGGACGTGCAAAAGCAATCTCCGACAGCTCGGCGTAGGGCTCATGCAATACGGCACGCGCTCGAACTATCTTTGCTCCGGCGCTTGGGATTGGAAGCGAGACGGAGCGGTGACGGAAGTGGGTTGGGTCGCCGACATGGTGCATCAAGGGACTTCGCCGGGCGATATGCTTTGCCCCTCGAGTCCGCAAAAGCTGAGCAACGTCTACGCGCAGATGTTGACGTTCGACCCGACGGGTAACCCCTGCGCCGACAGCCTCGGCAAGGCCGATCAAACGATGCCCGACGGCACGGTGGTGCCGAACCCTTGCCGTGCGATCTTCACGGCCTCGGACAAAGGGAAGATGCTCGATGAGCTGTTGCTGGCGAAGAAGTTCAATACGAACTATGCGGCGGGCTGGTTCTTGGTGCGCTCCGAAGTCGACATCGACAATCGCGGCCTGCTTGTGAACAAGAAACCTACTTGCGCAAAAACTCCGCGCGAACGGGGCTGCACCTTCGGCCCGTTGGCGATGTCGAAGATCGGCGGCTATCGAGTGACGTCGAGCATCGTGCCGCTCATGGGCTGCGGAATTCAAGCGGAAGCAGGGGAAAACATGCTTTCGCAAGCGGTCGGCGAATTCGACGAAGGAACGTTTCTCGCCGACGCCTTTACCGACGGCCCGCGCGATAAGACGACGAACAAAGCACCGGTCGTTTCCGGCGCAGTCGGCGCCGCGGCTTGGTACGGGCCGTGGAATCAAACGCTGCAAGACTATCGTTCGTTTGCCCCAGTGCATTACGGGCCCGCGTATGGTTCGTGCAACATCCTTTTTCTCGACGGCAGCGTGCAATCGTTCAGCGATCTCAATGGAGATAAATTGCTCAACAACGGCTTCGCCGCTTCTACGGAGTCGGGCTACATCGACGACGAAGTCGAGCTCCCGGCCGCATTGATCCATAGCATGTGGTCGTTGGATCCGGCACGTCTCGCACCTCGATAACGTTTCCACGTTGCAAGCGGCGATCGCGCGATTTCTTGCAGCAAAACTACACTCGCTTCTTACGTGATTCTCACGCGCCGCTGATCGGCATCTGACACGACTTCGCTACAACTGCGGCACGAACACACGACGCACCGCGAGGCAAGTGACGACCTCGCGATGCGATCCTGAATTCAGGTTCTTTCTGTCCGCTTCCCGCAACCCAGTTTGAGAGTGACGAAATGAAAATTCGAAGTTGGAAAGTTGCCCGAGGACGACGCGGTTTTACGCTCGTCGAAATCATGGTGGTCATGACCATCATCGCGATCTTGATCTCGATCTTGGTCCCTGCCGTCGGCTTCGTCCGCGAAACGGCCCGTGGCTCGCAGTGCCGCGCCAGCCTTCGCTCGTTCTTTCTCGGTTTCGCCGGCTTGGCGGATCGCGATAAGAAGCAGCAGTACACGTCGGGTGCTTACGACCCGACCCGTGATGGTTGCCCGGACAGCATCGGTTGGGTCGCCGATCTTGTGAACGCGAAGGTTTGCAAGCCGCAAGAATTGCTCTGCCCGTCGAACCCCGGTCAAGGAAGCGAAAAGTACAACGATTTGATGGCGAGTGCCACCGGTTCCGAACCGACCACGGCGACCCGGCAAGCGATGGGCTCCTGCGGTACGGGTACTACCGTAGCGGCTCTGACCGGCACGCAAGTCGCCGATCTCTTTCTCGCGAAGGGATACGGTACGAACCACATGACGACGTGGTTCATGTCCCGTTCCGCGCCGCCGACCGCCGGTAGCAGCACCACCGGGATCACGGCGAACATGACCGGCACGAAGGCCTGGAGACTCGCCACGGGTGTGAACGCGAGCAAGGGGCCGTTGACCCGTCGGATGGTGGATCAATCGCTCGTCACGTCGAATACGATTCCTCTCGCCGGCGATGCCAACGTCGGAGACATCAAGGATCGTAGCTTGACGGCGTCGATCGTCGGCACCGACGGCACCGAATACCTCGGCGGCGGCGTTCAATTGGTGGAATCGTTCTCGGACGGTCCCTACCTCGTCACCGGCGTCGGTAAGCCGACGAACACCGCGGAAACCATCTACTTTCAAGCCGCTCCCGCTTCGTCTTCGGTGGCCGCTGCGGCTCCGACCGGGATTGCCGTGGAAGAGCAAGGCTATAAGGGCCTCGCTAAGAAGGGGAACACCCAACTCACGTACTTGCAAGACTATCGCGACTTCGGTCCGGTTCACGGCGGCGGTGCCAACGTGCTCTTCGCCGACGGTAGCGTGAAGTCGTTCTCGGATCAAAACGGCGACACCTTCTTGAACCCAGGCTTCATGGCCGATCTGACCTCGGCCGACGGTTATGCCGAAGGGGACAACACGGTCGAGCTTCCTGCCGCCGAAATTTTCAGCGGTATTTTCCTCGAAGCCTTCGCCTCTTCGCCCAAAGGCAACTTGGATTAGTTCGTAAAGGCGTCATGCCTTTAGCTCGGTTACGAGGCGATGTCCCGGAGGCGCTGCGAGCGCCTCCGGGCATCGTCGTTTGACGGAAGTGTTTGATGGAATCTTGTTGCGATCGATTTTCTTTCTGCATCGTCGATTCATTTATTCGGAAGCCACAATGAATACTCGCCGCCTCGCGATCGTGCTGCCGTTGGTCATCGTGTCGTTGGCAGCGGCCTGGATGGTGCGCAGCCGCCTAACAACGACATCGCAGGTCGCGCACGCCGTGCAAGACTCCGTGCAAGACAATGCTTCGCTGCCGACGAAGCAGCCGAAGGTAATTGCCGTCGACAACGTTTTCGATTTCGGCGTGATGAGTCCCGGGGATGAGCAGCGGCGCAAGTTCACGGTGCGCAACGACGGAGAAGCGGATCTCACGTTGTCGCTCGGGAAGACGACCTGTAAATGCACGCTCGCGCATCTCGACGGCACGATCGTTCCGCCGGGCGCGTCGACCGAGATCGAGCTCGAATGGCATACGGAAGAAGCTCAGTTTCGCTTCCGGCAAGCGGCGGTGATCAAAACGAACGATCCGAAGCTGCCGCGCTTCGAGTTGGCGGTCGAAGGGAGTGTGCGCGTCAAGCTGGCGACGTCGCCCGAGAGCGTCTACTTCCCGGAGATTCCGAAGAACGTCGGTCGCAAGAGCGAGATCTTGTTGTATTCGCAGGCTTACGATCGGATCGAGATTCGCTCGCTCGAATCGACTTTGAAATCGGTCACCGTTGAGTTGGCGAACGATACGTCCGCTAGCGATACGTCTGCTGCGGTGTTGCCTCCGGAGTCGCGTTATTTTCGCACTCTGAAGATCGAGAAGTCGCCGGAAAGCAAAGCGGGAGCGTTCGCCGGCGTCGTGCGCGTTCATTACGTCGGGAGTTTCCACGGCGGCAAGGAAGAGCAGGGAGTCTTCGAGCTTCCGGTCAGCGGCGAGACGGTCGGCGACCTTTCGTTGCACGGTCGAAGCGTCGTCGGCACGTTGCTGAATCTCGGCACCGTGTCGCAAGCGCGTGGGACGACGCAAAAAGCTTACGTGCATGTGCGCGGCGATGCGCGCGCGGTTTCCTTCACGGTCGATCGGACCAGCCCGAAGTTTCTCCAGGTCGACATCGGCAAGGGAGAACGACTCTCGCCGACGATCACGCGTTTTCCGATCGAAGTCACCGTTCCTGTCGGAGCACCCCAAATCAATCTGGCGAACGTGGAAACCGGACAGGGGGAAGTCGTGCTCAAGACGACGCATGCCGATCATCCGCAAGTTCGTTTCCAAGTGGCGATGTTGATCGCTCCTTAAAATCGCTTACTGATTTCAACACGACGGTCGGTCTTTCCCATGCTTCACTCGGCGACGTTCACGATTGCGGCGAATTCGGCCGCGGCTCCTTCTGGGGCCGTCACGCCTCACTCCATCGACACGAATCCCACCGCCATGCGGCTGCGGCGGCTCGGCCCGTTCTTAGCGACGACCGTGGTCGGGCTGATCGCCTACGGCAACAGCTTCGACGCGCCGTTCATCTTCGACAGCGCGGCCTATATTCGCGACAACCCGGCTCTTCGTCGGCTCTGGCCGCCGCAAGACTTGCTGGTGTTCGTCCAATCTCGACCGCTGGGATTTATTTCCTTTGCCGTCAACTATGCGCTGCACGGCGCCGAGGTGTGGGGTTACCACGCCGTGAACTTGGCGATTCATATCGTCAACTCTTGGCTGCTGTACCTCTTCGTGCGCGGAACATTGCAGCTGCCGAAGCTCGCGGCTCGCTATGGCTCGTCGGCGACGACGTACGCTACCGTGATCGCCGTCTTATGGGTGGCGCACCCTCTTTGCACGCAGGGGGTCACCTACGTTTATCAGCGCTTGGAATCCTTGGCCTCGTTGTTCTACCTGGCCGCTCTACTCGGCGTGCTTGGGGCGGCAACGTCTGCTTCAGCCACCACGACCGGCTCGCAAATTCGTCGACGGTGGGCCATCGCGGCGGTCGTCTGCACGGTCGCAGCGATGCTTACGAAAGAGATCGCCGTCACGATTCCCCTCGTGGCTCTCTGGTACGATCGGGCCTGTTTGTCCGCGTCTTGGAGCGAGGTCTGGGGAGCGCGTCGTCGGCTGCATACGGCGCTCTTTTGCACCTGGGGGGTGCTCGCCGCCATGATGATCGCCAGTCGCGGCATGTATGCCGGGGCCGGCATCGGGTCGGTACCGGGAATCTCGTCGCTCGACTATGCGTTCACGCAGCCGCGAGTTCTCCTCCATTATGTTTTCTTGTCCCTCTGGCCCGCCACTCTTTGCCTCGATTGGAACACTCCGGTTGCGGCGACGTTTCAGGAAATCGCTCCTGCTTTCGCGGTGGTCTTGTCGGCGCTGATGCTCTGCCTGCGCGGTTTGCTGCTCGGGCGGCCGTGGAGCTTTATCGGGGGCGCGTTTTTCTTGATCTTGGCTCCGACTTCGAGCATCGTGCCGATCGCCGATCTGTCGTTCGAGCACCGGATGTATCTTCCATTGGCCGCCGTCCTTGCGGCGCTGGTTTTCACCGTCGATCTCGCGCTGCGAAAATGGGAACCGTCGCCGGATCGACTCCGCACGGCTCTCTGCTGCGGCGCGTTTCTCTCGGCTACTTGCGTGCTGGTCTTCGTTACGCGTGCGCGCAACGACGACTATCGCAGCGAGATCACGATGTGGGAGGACGTCGCGAAGAAGGCGCCGCACAACGGTCGGGCCTTTGCGAGCATCGCGAGAATGAAGCGACACGAAGGGAAGCTCGACGAAGCGGAAAAACTCGCGCAGCATGCCTTAAAGCTGAAACCAAACTACGTCTACGCACATTACATTTATGCGCACATCCTCTTCGATCGGAACCGACTAGACGAGGCGGAAGCCCACTTCCAATACAGCATCGAGCACGGTCTTGAGTTTCCCTCCGCCTTTATTCTGCTCGGAAACATCAAATCCACCCGTGGCTTAGTGCCGGAAGAAATCGAATGTTATCGCCGCGCCTTGGAGCTCGATCCCGAAAGCGGAGAAGCTTGGGGCTTGCTCGCCATCGCGCTGCACAAAACCGGCGATCGATCTCATGCGGACAAAGCGTTCCGCCAGGCGTCCGGTTTAGCGGACGGCAACTCGCACGCCTTGAATGCTCTCGGAATCTACGTCGGGTTGATCGGTGACGATGCGGCCGCAGTCCATTGGTTCGAGGAATCGCTGCGCCTGGAGCCCAACCGAGGGGACATCCACGCCAATTTAGGTTCGGCCCTCGGCCGGGTCGGGCGAAAGGAAGAAGCACTGCGCATGCTTTCCGCCGGCGTGCTCCGATTTCCCGAGCATGTGAAATGCCGCTTCAATTTGGCGAACGCGCTGGCCCGAGAGGGGCGTTATCCGGAGGCGATCGAATCCTTCGAGCAAGCGCAACGCCTCGACCCCAAGAATCCGCTGATCGCCAAGAACCTTGCCCTCGCCCAAGCTTCCGTGGCCGCAGCTCAGGGTTCCGCGAAGCCTGCGAATTAGCCGGCAGACTGGCCGGCCCAGAGTGATTTCGGCGCGACTTTGACGATTTTGCGGATTCTAGCGCAAAAATACTCTAGTCTCGGCGGTAAACGGTCGTATAATACATTCGTTTCAAACGCATGTTTTAATCGACCGGCGATTTCATGGCTACGGCGGGATTGGAAGACACGAAAGTACGCGTCCTCGAGGCAGCGGGCCGGATCTTCGCCGAGCGCGGCTTCCGCAACGCGACCGTGCGCGATATTTGCCAGGCCGCGCATGTCAATCTCGCCGCCGTCAACTACCACTTCGGCGACAAGGAACGGCTCTACATCGAGAGCGTCAAGCTCGCCCATCGGATGCGGATGCAGCAAGTGCCGATGCCCGACTGGCCGGAGGGAACTCCTGCGGCGGTGAAGCTGCATGGGTTCGTCTATGCGTTTCTCTGCCGCGTGCTTGCCGACGACGGCCAAGGTTGGGAATCGCAGCTCATGATGCGCGAGTTGGCGCAACCGACCGCGGCGTGCGAGGAGTTGGTTCGGGAATACATTCGCCCGCACTTCGCGCTGTTGCAGCGGATCATCGACGACCTCGTTGCCCCGACGACCGATGAAGCCGAACGCCATCGGATCGGCTTCAGCATCGTCGGGCAGTGTCTGCACTATCGCATCGCCGAGCCGATCGTCCGGCTCTTGATCTCGCCGGAAGAGTACAAGCAGAACGATCCTTTGCGCTTGGCGGACCATATCAGTCGTTGGACGTTGGCGGCTCTCGGCGCTGGCCCGACTCTCGGTTGCTCGCTCGCCCTGAGCGCTAGTTCTTCCGCGGCGCCCAGCGCGCCGGAGGCGGGAGCATGAACTGGATCGCTTGGAAAATGCTGACCGGCAATCGGGGCAAATACATCGCGATCATCATGGGAGTGATGTTCGGCGCGTTTCTCATTACGCAGCAGGCCTCGGTGTTTTGCGGTTTGATGTCGCTCACGACGAGCCAAATCAAAGACATCGAAGGGGCCGAGATTTGGGTGATGGACAAGAACATGCAGTACGTCGACGACATCAAGCCGATGGCCGACAACGAACTGTGGCGCGTCCGCGGAGTCGAGGGAGTCGATTGGGCCGTGCGCCTCTATAAAGGAATCACGCGGGCCCGGCTCCTCGACGGCACCTTCCAGCAGATCATCATGATCGGGCTCGACGATGCCACGATGATCGGCGCGCCGCGCGACATCATCGTCGGCTCGCTCGACGATCTTCGTCGGCCCGACGCCGTGATCATGGATGAAGCCGGCTTTCATCAACTCTGGCCGAACGAGAAGCCGGTTGCCGGCAAGTCGTTCGAGATGAACGACCGCCGAGCCGTGATCGTCGGCATTTGCAAATCGCGCAAGACGTTCATGACGTTTCCGATCATCTACACGCGCTACAGCCAAGCGGTGTCGTACGTGCCGATGGAGCGCAAGGTGTTGTCGTTCGTGCTGGCGAATCCTTCGCCCGGCATTCCGGCGGAAGAGATTTGCCGCCGCATTCAAGCACAGACCGACTTGCAAGCGCAAACGCGCGAGCAATTCACTTGGACGACGATCTGGTACTACTTTCGTAAGACCGGCATTCCCTTCAACTTCTTCACGACGGTACTGCTCGGCTTCATCGTCGGCGCGGCGATCTGCGGGCAGACGTTCTATATGTTCACGCTGGAAAACCTGAAGCAGTTCGGCGCGCTCAAGGCGATGGGAGCCCGCAACATTCAATTGATCGGCATGATTCTGTTGCAAGCGATGATCGTCGGCTTCATCGGGTTCAGTCTCGGGGTCGGTTCGGTCGCGTTTCTGTTCGGCGAAGTGATTATGAAAAAGACCGATAAGCTGGCGTTTTTGATGCCCCCCGAGGTCCTCATCATGACGGCCGTCTCGATCTTCGTGATGGTCACGTTCTCGAGCTTGTTCAGCATGTGGCGCGTCCTGCGACTAGAGCCGGCCGTGGTGTTCAAAGGCTAAAGATGAACGGCAACTCCAACCCGACGACGATCGAAACGAAACCGCGCCGCGGCGACGCGCGCGATGTCGCCGTCGCATGTCGGGGCGTGACGAAAGAATTCGGCGTCGGCGATGCGATGGTCAAAGCGCTGCGCGGCGTCGATCTCGATATCTACGCCGGTGAGCTCTCGCTCCTCGTCGGGCCCAGCGGCTGCGGGAAGACGACGCTCCTCTCCGTGATCTGCGGCATTCTGAATCCGACGGCCGGAGCGATCCACGTGCTCGGCACCGATATCGCGACGCTCAAGGGAGGCCGCCTGGTGCGCTTCCGGGGCGACAACGTCGGCTTCGTGTTTCAGCAATTCAATTTGCTGCCGGCGCTCACGGCGGTCGAGAACGTCTGCGTGCCGCTGTTGCTGCACGGCGTGCCGCGCCGCACGGCACTCGTCAAAGCGTATGAAATGTTGGAGAAGGTCAATCTCTCCAACCGGGCCGATTCGCCGCCGGCGAACCTTTCCGGCGGCCAGCAGCAGCGCGTCGCGATCGCTCGCGCGTTGATCCATGAACCGCGCCTGCTGGTTTGCGACGAGCCGACTTCCGCGCTCGACGCGAAGACCGGTCACACGATCATGGAACTGTTGCGCGCCATCGCTTTGGAAAGTCATCGGGCCGTCGTCGTCGTGACGCACGACCCGCGGGTCTACGAGTTCGGCGATCGCATCGCAAGTATGGAAGACGGTCGCGTCGTCGGGGTCGAAGAGAAATCGCCTGTGCGACCGACACCGCAAGAAACATCTCAGAGTTAAGGAATCGGAACGATGATTACTCGCTGGGGCCTCCCGCTCGCCGCCGTGTTTTTGTTGGCGTTCGCCGTCGTGCATGTCATGAAAGCGCAACAACCGCAATCGCCGCTCGCCCCTCCCGCGCAGCCGCCGAAGGCTCCTTACGCGCACACGGTGGCGGGAACCGGTTTGGTCGAACCGCAGACCGAAAACATTTCCGTCGGCTCGCAAGTGCCGGGCGTGGTCGTCGAGGTGTTCGTCAAAGTGAATCAAAAAGTGAAGGCGAACGATCCGCTGTTTCGGCTCGACGACCGCGACCTGCGCGCCATGTTCCGGCTTAAGCAAGCCGAGCTCGCGCAGGCGCAAAGCCAACTCACGCGCTTGAAGCAGCTGCCGCGCGACGAAGATCGCCCCGTGGCCCGCGCGAAAGTCACCGAGACCGAGGCGAATCTTAAGGATAAGGCCTCGCTTTACGAGCGCTCGATCCAGCTTCGTCAGTCGAACGCCGTGAGCGTCGAAGAACTCACCTCGCGCGAGCAGATGTTCTTGGTCGCTCGCGCTCAAGCCGAGTATGCCAAAGCGCAGCTCGAACTTCTGGAAGCCGGCACCTGGAAATACGATCTCCAAGTCGCCGAGCAAACGCTGCTGCAAGCTCAGGCTCAGATCGACCAAGTGCAAACGAACATCGATCGGCTCGTCGTCCGAGCGCTCGTCGACGGCGAAGTGCTGCAATTGAACGTCCGGCCCGGCGAGTATGTCGGCTCGACCCCCGGCCAAGCTTTCGTCGTGTTGGGGAACGTCGACAAGCTGCACGTTCGGGCCAGCATCGACGAATACGACATTCCTCGCTTCCGCGCCGGAGCGAAGGCCCGCGCGATGTTGAAGGGGATGCCCGAACGACAATACGCGCTGACGTTCGTACGGGTCGAGCCGTTCGTCGTGCCGAAGAAATCGTTGACCGGGGAGAATACGGAACGGGTCGACACACGCGTCTTGCAAGTGATCTATTCCGTCGACGCGACGAGCGATCGGCTGTATGTCGGCCAGCAGCTCGACGTGTTCATCGATGCCGATGCTTCGGCAACCGCGTCGCGATAGAGAACCACGTCGCGCTGGAGATGCCGTTACGGGGCGGGTTCGGTCGTCATTTGTTTCGAGGGGACGAACTGCGCCACGATCCAGCAAGCCGCGGCCCACGACAGGCCGGCGATCCAGCCGCCGACGACGTCGCTTGGGTAATGCACGCCGAGAAAGATGCGACTCACGCCGACGAGCAACGTGAGTAGGGCACCCCAAAACAGGCAGTAGGCCTTCGCCCAACGACCCCGCACGGCCTTGGCAAACATCACGCCGATCGTGAGATACACGACCGCCGAAAGCATCGCATGGCCGCTCGGAAAGCTCAGGCTCGTCACTTCGCGCAAGTGCGGCACGATCGTCGGCCGGGGGCGTGCGAAGCAGAGTTTGAGCACGAAAGTCGAGCAAACGCCGCCGCCGATCGCCATCACCGAGAGCCAAGCGACCCGAATCTGCCGCTCCATAAAGAGGAAGCCGATCATCGCGGCGGAAAACATTCCGAGCGTCAGCGGGCTCCCCAGCGCCGTGGCATCGAGCATGCCCCCCTTGAGCCATGCGGGGCCGATCGGCACGGCGAGATCATGCGGGCTGCGCAGCGCCAGCAAGATGCTCTCGTCGAGCTTCTGCGTCGCTCCGGCCGTGATTTCGTCGGCAAGCTCCGTGAACAAGTAGCATAGAAACAGAAACAACGACGCCATCCCGACGAACACGAGCTCGCGCCGGCGCGTGCGCCAAACGTGCGCCGCATAGCGCGGCAGAACGAGGGCGAGGCGAGCGGCATCTTGGAACATCGCGAGTTTCTCTTCGGAGCGGCGGGGAAGTCCGCAGCTAGTCTACTCGTCGCGACTGCCGCCTGAAAATATCGAGACGTAGTAGAACAACGTCAGCACGCTTTGCAGCGTCGCGGCGACATACGTCCACGCGGCGGCATCGAGCACGTTGTTGACGTGCGACATCTGCTGCGCAGGCACGATGCCGAGCGACACTAGTTGGTCCTTCGCACGGCTGCTCGCGTTGAACTCGACCGGCAAGTTGACGAGTTGAAAGAAAACGGTGCCGCTGAAGAGCAAGATGCCGGCCCAGAACAAGAACGGCAAATGCATGAGAAGGCCGATGACGAGCAAGCCCATGCTGATGCCACCCCCGAAACTAGCGACCGGCACGGCGGCATTGCGAATCGACATCGGGGCGTAGGAGACCGCGTCTTGGATGGCGTGGCCGGCTTCGTGCGCGGCGATGCCGACCGCCGCCAACGAACGGCCTCGATAATTCTCCGGACTAAGCCGCAGCACCTTTTGCCGCGGATCGTAATGATCGGAGAGAAAGCCCGGCGTTTCCTCGACCGCGACTTGCTCGAGGCCTGCGGAGTCGAGAATATGGCGCGCCGCGGCGGCACCGCTCAACGGCGCCGGCTCTTGCTTCGCGGCTGCGTACGCGGAGTGAACTTTCATCTCGGCCCACACGGCCAACAGCAACGCCGGAGCAACCCACAGCAAATACTCGAAGTTGAAAAACATCATCTTCCGAAACCCTCTTGGTAACGCCTGACCGCGAGACCGGCGGTCGGGCCGAAACGCTCGCTTCGGCGTTTCGGTGGCTGAATAGCACGCAGTGTCTCTCAGTGTCTCGCAGCATGGAGACATCCGTACATACTACGTGTGCGCTCGATAAAGAGTTTGGCGAGCCGCCGCGGTTGCAGCCTATCTAAATGGTCGGAAACGACTTGCGCCGCTGCCGCTACGATCGACGGAATCGCTTGATGCTTTGCAGCGCCCGCAGAATCCGCATTTTTACATTTCCGGTCGAGTCGTTTCGGCATTTTCTCGATAGGATGGAGTCGCGCGTCCGTGCGCTCGGATTTCCGAGTCGTGGCGGGTTCCAAGGAGGGGAGCGACGCGCCTCGGTCGTATTTTCGGCAAGCCCTCCGGAACCAGTTCATGTCTCGTTTTTCTTTGTTCGCCACGCGCGTCGAGTCGTCGAACGCGCTCGCTTTGTCTTGCTTGCTCGTGGCGCTCGTGCTTTCCGGCTGCGAAAAAGAAGTCGCGCTCCCGACGACCCCCGTCGAGGCTCCGGCCGTCGAAGGACCGGTTTCCGATGCCGATCTTGCGGCCCGAGTCGACTCGGCGATCCGCGTTACGGAAAACCGGGTGCTCGACATCAACGTCAACAACGCGTGGCAAGTCGTCCACGGCATTCTCGCCTACGGTCCGAACCTAAAGATGACGGTCGACGGAAAAGATATCTCCGCCCTCCGCTTCCTCTTCGACGGCAACACGATGAAGGGCTGGAACCTGTATCCGACCACGCACGGCCTTGAGGCGGAACTGCGGCCGGGGAGCTCGGAAGCGCAAGGGCATCCCGATCAGTGGATCGGATATCTCTCGCAGTGCGGCGTGAAGCTCGACGATCCGATCGTCATCACGGTCGATAAGGTGAAGCAACCGCACAAGTTTCGTGAGATGATCGAACAAGCGAAATGGAACATCCATGAAGGGATGGAAGCGACCTGGACGTTGATGGCCTTCGCCGAATACTCGAGCGACGACTATCTGCCGATCTTCGGCACCTGGAAGAACAGTACCGGCCAAGAATGGACGCTGGAAAAGCTCGTCGGCATGGAAGCAGACGCCGGCATCGAAGGAGCGGCGTGCGGCGGCTCGCATCGTCTGTATGCGCTGGCCGAAGCGGTGAAGTTGTACAAAAAGACGGGCAAGCCGCTAACCGGCGGTTGGGAGAAAGCGGACAAAGTCGTTAAAAACGCGATTCAAAAAGCGCGCGAATATCAGCAGCCCGACGGCGGCTTCTCGACCAATAAGTTTTATAGTTCGCGAATCTCGGCCGACGTCGATTCTCGGATCGACAGCACCGGCCACGTGCTCGAAGTGCTCGCCTACGCGCTCGACGACGAAGAGCTCCGCTCCCCGTGGTTCACCCGCGCGGTCTTGTTTCTCACGAAGAAGATCGACGAATCGAAAAACATTCCGATCTCTTGCGGCGGCCTTTATCACGGCGCACACGGCTTGATGCTCTACCGCGATCGACGCTTCGGCAAGCCTGCCGGCGTCGTTGCAAAATAGCCGCTTTGTAGCCGCACAGTAGCCGACGAATAAGCTGCCGAATCAGTTGCTCGTCGCATTTCTTTCGCCGCGCGCTCTGCGCTCTCGGCGCGCATTCGTCGTTGCCGGCATCTCCGTGCAGCGGCATTTTCGCAAGCCGAAGTCTGCGATCCACCCCGATGCGGGAGATCGAATCTTTTCCGCTCGCCGCTTGCCGCTTCGTGCCCCTCCCCCCTACAATTCAGGATTCGCGTTCGACTTGAAGACAACCGCGTTAACGGACTGCAAACGCGCATGGCTGCTGATATCGTTATTAAGGGAGCCCGCGAGCATAACCTCCGGGACGTTAGCCTTTCACTTCCTCGTAATAAGCTTATTTGTCTCACGGGGGTCAGCGGTTCGGGAAAAAGTTCGCTCGCATTCGATACGCTGTACGCCGAGGGGCAGCGTCGCTACGTCGAAAGTTTGTCGAGCTTTGCCCGACAATTTCTCGGGCAGATGCCCAAGCCCGACGTCGATCTCATCTCGGGGCTGAGCCCTTCGATTTCGATTTCGCAGAAGTCGAGCGGCCAAAATCCGCGCAGCACCGTCGGCACGATCACCGAGATCTACGACTACTTGCGCGTACTTTTCGCGCGCACCGGTCTGGGGCATTGCCCGCAATGCGCTCGACCGATTACCGCACAGACCCGCGAACAAATCATCGATCGGATCGGGGTGCTGCCGGAGGGGACGAAGTTCTCGTTGCTCGCGCCGATCGTGCGGGCGCAAAAAGGGGAACACCGCGACCTGTTCGACGACCTCTTGAAGCAAGGCTTCGTGCGCGGCCGAGTCGACGGCGAGGTCTATTCGCTCTCGTCGCCGCCGTCGCTCGATCGGCAGATGCGCCACAACATCGAAGTGGTCGTCGATCGCCTGACCGCCGGCCCCGGCTTACGCGCTCGGCTCGCCGAAGCGGTCGACTTGGCGTTGAAGCTCGGCAAGGGAAACATCGTCGTCGCGCTCGATCCCGAGAAGAAAAGTGCGAAGGACGGCAAAGGGGCGGTTCCTTCGGCAGCCCGCGCGGCCTTGCTTGAAGCGAACGAAGGAATCGAAGACGACGACGATGAGGAACTGGAGCACGATCGGGGTGAAGTCGCCGAAGTCGTGCCGCGTCGAGCACCGCGCGAAGAAGATGTCGACGAGGATGACGACAGCGATATAGACGCCGCCGACGATGAAATCGCCGCGCAGATGGAGATCGTCGAGCCGAAGGCCAAGCCGGTCAAGGCGCGCGGCGAAAAGAAACGGCGCGTCACCGATCCGAACGATATTCATCTCTCGGCGCACTACGCTTGCACGCCGTGCGGGCTCAGCTTCGAGCCGCCGACGCCGCAACTGTTCAGCTTCAATAGTCCGCAAGGGATGTGTCCCGAGTGTGATGGGCTCGGCGAAGTGTACGGCTTCGATCCCGACTTGATGATTCCCGACAAGGGGCGTTCGTTCAAGCAAGGGGGGATCGAGATCATCGGTCCGTGGGCCGATCTCGGTCGTTGGCGGCGTCACATCTATCAAGGGGTCGCCGACACGCTCGAGCACAAACTCAAGCTCGATGCCGGAACGATTCTCGAAACGGCCTGGGAAGAACTCGACGCCGAAATTCAGAAGCAAATCCTGTACGGCACGGGTGATTTGCACATCACCTATACGTGGCGGCAAGGGGCCTCCGGTCATAAATACGGCGGCAAATACGAAGGTCTGATCCCGGAGTTGACGTCGAAGTACAAGCAGTCGAAGAGCGGCATGCAGCGGCGGCAGCTCGAGAAGTACATGCGCACGCAGGGCTGCAATTCATGTCATGGAGCGCGGCTGAATCCGCAAGCCCGCGCCGTGACGCTGACGACCAAGCACGCGAAGTTCGCGGCGAAGCCGAACCTCGGCTTGCCTGATATTTGTTCGCTCAGTGTGTCCGATTGCGTCGAGTTCTTCGAAGAGTTGGAACTCGACACGATTCGGCGAACCATCGCCGCCGAAGTGCTCAAAGAAGTTCGCGGTCGCCTCGGTTTCCTCACCAACGTCGGTCTCGAATACCTGACGCTCGACCGCACCGCGCCGACCCTTTCCGGCGGCGAGTCGCAACGGATTCGGCTGGCCGGCCAGATCGGTTGCGGCCTCGTCGGCGTGTTGTACATCCTCGATGAGCCGTCGATCGGGCTCCACCCGCGCGACAACGATCGCCTACTCGGCACGCTCGAACGCCTGCGCGACTTGGGCAACACGGTCGTGGTCGTCGAGCACGATGAAGACACGATGCGGGCCGCCGATTACTTGATCGACTTCGGGCCCGGGCCCGGAGTGCGCGGCGGCGAGGTCGTCGTCTCGGGGGATTACGAGAAGGTTTGCAACGAGAAGCGGAGCCTCACCGGGCAATTCCTCTCGGGCACGCGCAAGATCGCGACTCCCGAAACGCGCCGCAAGCCGACGGAGAAGAAGCTCCGTATCGTCGGCGCGGCGGCGAACAATCTAAAAAAGATCGACGTCGACATTCCGCTCGGCATGTTCGTGTGCGTCAGCGGCGCGAGCGGTTCCGGCAAAAGCTCGCTGGTGAACGACATTCTCGTCGAAGCGTTGAATCGCGATCTCAACGGCGGGCTCGGCACGCCCGGCGCGTTCGAGCGGATGGAAGGGCTCGAGCATCTCGACAAACTGATCTCGATCGACCAATCGCCGATCGGTCGCACGCCACGCTCGAACCCGTCGACTTATATCAAAGTCTTCGACGACATTCGCAAACTGTACGCACAGCTCGCGGAGTCGAAGGCGCGCGGCTATCAGGAAGGCCGCTTCAGCTTCAATGTCGAAGGGGGGCGCTGCGAAGCGTGCGAAGGAAACGGCTCGACGCGCCTCGAAATGGACTTCCTTGCCGACGTCTGGGTGAAGTGCCCGGTGTGCGATGGACACCGCTTCAACCGCGAGACCTTGCAGGTTCGGTTCAAGGGGAAAAGCATTTCCGAAGTGCTGGAGATGGATATTCAGCAAGCGCTCGAGCACTTCGCCAACATCCCGAACGTAGCCCACAAGCTGCAAACCTTGCACGACGTCGGGCTCGATTACCTCAAACTCGGCCAGCCGTCGCCGACTCTTTCGGGCGGGGAAGCGCAGCGCGTGAAGCTCGCCCGCGAGCTCGTCAAGAAAAGCACCGGCCGGACGTTGTACTTGCTCGACGAGCCGACGACCGGGCTCCATTTCGCCGACATTAGTTTGCTGCTTAAGGTCTTGCACGACTTCGCCGACGCCGGCAACACGGTCCTCGTCGTGGAACATAATCTCGACGTCATCAAGACGGCCGATTGGGTCATCGATCTCGGTCCCGACGGCGGGGCCGGCGGCGGGCGAATCGTGGCGCAAGGGACGCCCGAGCAGGTGGCGGCGGTCAAGGAATCGCATACCGGCCAGGCGCTCGCGCGCTTTCTCTACGGCGAAGGGCACAAGCTCGCGCCGCCGAAGAAAGCGGTCGTCCCTCGGACTCGCGCCGTCGAAGCGACGTCGATTAAAGTGCGCGGCGCGCGGCAGCATAATCTCCGTTCGATCGACGTCGAAATCCCGCGCGATAAGATCACGGTTTGCTGCGGCCCGAGCGGATCGGGCAAAAGTTCTTTGGCGATGGACACGGTGTATGCCGAAGGGCAGCGCCGGTATGTCGAGAGCTTGAGTTCCTACGCACGGCAGTTCGTCGGGCAAATGCAAAAGCCTGCGCTCGAGCACATCGAAGGGCTGTCGCCGGCGATCGCGATCGAGCAGAAGCATCTCGGCCACACGCCGCGCAGCACCGTCGGCACCGTGACCGAAATCTATGACTATCTGCGCATCTTGTTCGCTCGGCTCGGCAACCCCTATTGCCCGGCGTGCGACATTCCGATCGGCACGCAAACGGTCGATCAGATCGTCGACAAGATCATGGAGGAACCGGAAGGGACGAAGTTGTTCCTCATGGCCCCGCAAGACGTGCAAGTCGGAGAGAAATACGAAACGCTCTTCGAAGACATGCGGGCCCGCGGCTATGCGCGTATTCGGGTCGATGGAAAAACGTATTCCGTCGACCAACCGCCGACGATCGATCGCCGGCGGAAGCACGCGGTCGAAGTGGTCGTCGATCGTTCGGTCGTTCGGTCGGGAGCCCGTTCGCGGATCGCCGACAGCGTAGAAACGGCGCTCGATCTGGGGCGCGGCGTCGTCCACGTGGCGTACGTCGACGACGACGTTCCGGAAGAGAAGTGGCGGAGCGAAATTCATAGCCGGCACATGTCGTGCAACAAATGCGGCCGGAGCTTCGAGCCTCTTTCGCCTCACAACTTCTCGTTCAACAGTGCGCTCGGCTGGTGCGGAAGTTGCGAAGGGCTCGGGACGCAAACCGGCGCGAACCCCGCGGCACTGTTGCGCGACCCTAAGCTCACGCTTGCCGAAGGGGCCGTCGGCCTGTGGCCGGACGCGAAGCATCCGTTGTTCAAGCCGATGTTGCAGGCCCTCGGTGTGCATCTCGGCGTACCGACGGATGTGCCGTTCGAGTTGCTCGGCGCCAAGGCGCGGCGCGGGATCTTCCACGGCCGGGGCGACGACATGGTCGACGTCTACGCACCCGGCAAAAGTGCGGCCGATGGTCCGCCGCTGTTTCGCTTTCAATATAAGGGGCTTTATCCGGCGCTCGAAGAAGCGGCTCGACTCTCGCCGGCGCTGCGCGGCAAGCTCGACCATTTGGTCGACGAAGTCGAATGCTCGGTCTGCGGCGGCGCGCGCTTGCGCGACGATGCCGCCTCGGTCCGTTTCCGTGGTCGGACGATCGACGAAATTTGCCGCACTCCGCTCGGGCCGCTCGTCGAATGGGTCGAAGAGCTGAAGCTCACCGGCTCCGACAAGAAAATCGCCGGCGAACTATGGCGCGAAGTCCATAACCGGCTCCGGTTCCTGGTCGACGTCGGTCTCGAATATCTCACGATCGGTCGTTCCGCGCCGACCCTCTCGGGCGGAGAATCGCAACGGATTCGTCTCGCGAGCCAAGTCGGTAGCGGGCTCACCGGCGTCCTCTATGTGCTCGACGAGCCGACGATCGGCCTGCATCCACGCGACAACTTGCGGCTGCTCAACGCGCTCTACAAGCTGCGCGATCTCGGCAACACGCTGCTCATGGTGGAGCACGATCGCGAAGTGATCGCCGGTGCCGATCAACTGCTCGACTTCGGTCCTCGCGCCGGCGTGCATGGCGGGCAGGTCGTCGCGCGCGGCACGCCCGAGGAGGTCGGCAAACAGAAGAACTCGGTGACCGGTCCTTATCTTTCCGGCACGAAAGGAATCGCGGTGCCGACGAACCGCCGGCCGGTGTTTACCGGCATGGCGAAGGCCGCGGCGGTGAAAGTCGCGAAGCCGAAAAAAGGCCAAGCGAAGCTCTTCGACGATGGGGCGCGCAGCTCTACGGCGCGCGGCGGCGAGTTCATCGAGATCGTCGGCGCTTCGCACAACAACCTGCACAACGTTTCGATTCGGATTCCGCTCGGCACGTTCTCGGTCGTTACGGGCGTGAGCGGTTCGGGTAAGAGCTCGCTCGTCGAAGACGTGCTCTACAACAGCTTGGCCCGCACATTGCATCGGGCCCGCACGTTCCCCGGCAAGCACGATGGGCTGCGCGGCGTCGAGCAGATCAACAAAGTGATTCGTGTCGATCAGATGCCGCTCGGGCAGACGCCGACCTCGAACCCCGCCACGTATACCGGCGTGTTCGATCAGATCCGCACGCTCTATGCGAACCTGCCCGAGTCGAAACTGCGCGGCTACACGCCGCGCCGCTTCAGCTTCAACGTGCCCGGCGGGCGCTGCGAGAAGTGCGAAGGAAACGGCCAGCTACGGATCGAAATGCACTTCTTGCCCGACATTTGGGTCGAGTGCGATGAGTGTCGCGGAAAGCGCTACAATCCGGAAACGCTCGCCGTGCAGTTCCGCGGAAGTTCGATCGCCGACGTACTCGATATGCCGGTCGGGCGGGCCGTCGAGGTGTTTCAAAACATTCCGCAGATCCGCAAGATTTTGCAAACGCTGTGCGACGTCGGGCTCGACTACGTCACGCTCGGGCAGCCCGCGCCGACGCTCTCGGGCGGGGAAGCGCAGCGCGTGAAGCTGGCCGCGGAATTGGCGCGGCCCGACACCGGGCGGACGCTGTACCTGCTCGATGAGCCGACGACGGGCTTGCACTTCGACGACCTGGCGAAGCTGCTCGAAGTGTTGCATCGCTTGGTCGATTTGGGAAATTCGATCCTCGTGATCGAGCATAATCTGGATGTGATCAAGACCGCCGATTGGCTGATCGATATGGGGCCCGAGGCCGGCGAAGGCGGGGGCTACGTCGTCGCTTGCGGCACTCCGGAAGACCTCGTCGAGCATGCGCAGCAGTATCGGAAGCAAGCGAAAAGCAAAGCCAAGAAAGAGCCGACCTTGCTCCGGAGCTACACCGGCGAAATGCTCGAAGCGGTGCTCGCAGCAGGGCCGCACGCCGAGCGCAAGCCGTACGACCCGACCGTAGCCGAGAAGCCGCGCGCAGACGACGTTGACTTAGACGAGGTCGGCGAAGACGCGAAGATGCCGTGGGAAGTCGACGGCCGGCGTTGGCACGTGCAAGATCGCGTGGCGCGCAACGGCAAGCCGGCCCGTTGGGACGGGCGGATCCTCGCGGCCGTGATCGACAAAGTGCAAGAGCTCGGCGACTTCAGCCCGACGAATTTCAATAGCCGGACGATCGTCGACATTTCGGCCGATCGGAAGAGCGACGGTTGGTTTCTTCACGCGAGCACCGGCGAAGAATGGTTGTTGAAGCTCAAGTTTCGCACGGCGAAGAGCACGTTCAAACGGGACGACGTCGTCGAGCAGCTCGGGCTCAAGCCGCTGAACGAGATGCCCGACCTGCCGGTGTACGGCACCGAACCGCGCGTGAAATGCAAAAACTTGCGCGGCCCTTGGCAGGAGATTCAGATCCAAGTGCATGCTTGGAGCGAGATCGATACGCCGGCGTTTTGGAAGTTCGTCGAAGCGGCCGTCGCCGGGTTTCAGAAGTTTCAAAACCGCGTGCAGCTCAACCCGGCCGACGTCATGCCGTGGAAGGTGCTCGGGCAGAAATGGCACTTCGCGCGCAAGGGCTTTCCGCCCGGCAAGAAAGTCTCGTGGGATGCCGAAGTGCTCGAAGAACTCTGCGAGCTGTTGAGCGACACCGCCGAAGGGCAATTTCTCTGGAACAACCAGCAGTTAATTCATTACTGTTTGAAGGGGCGCAGCGAACCGTGGGCGACGGTCTATACGAAAAAGCCCGGCACGGTCGAGCTGCACCTGAACGGGCCGAAGAACAAGTTTGCGTTGGGAAGAGTTACGACGCTCGGCCTCGATCCGGCGATGGATAAAGACCGCAAGGATCGCGACGTCGTGCGGTTGCAGTTCAACTCGGTCGAGCAAGTGACGGATGAAGCGCTGAGCGATTTTTTGAATGAGCACATCGACGCGATTGCGGAGGGTAAGACCTAAGTCTTCTTGAACGTAGGAGCGAGTAAGTCGTGTACTTCACGGGTGAGTGAGAAGGTTACGAGTTCCTCGTCTCGATGTTTAAGCAGGAGCTCCGAGTAAATGGGTTCTCGTGTCATCTCCCCCATGCTGCGGCCGATACCTGCGGGATTGAGAGCGATCACCGATACGATGGTACGAGCAGCGAGAACGGCGTTGTCGATCGCGTCATTCTCCGGCTCCGCAAGAAAGTATTTGTATGTCTCCAGATCCGGATACTTAATAAATCTGCGATTCTCCATTTCCCCGAACTCGATGCCGGCTTGATAAAAGAGAACTCCTCGCGGCGTAGCGGTAGGAGAAATACCTCGGGCGATAAAGGCGATGGCAATAAGACAGCAAACGGCGGACAATCCAATACCCGTACGCGTTCCCATCTCCGTTCGATCGATGTCGCGTGGCGAAAACGTTGCCACTAGGATGATGATCGCCACGACGAAGAATAACGCACCAAAGGCGAACAGCACCCATCGCGACGCGTGCTTGTCGGTCGGCGATTCCCAAAGCAACAGCCCTTTTGCATCTTTAACTCGGCTCATGTAATCACCCTGACTATCTTTACTAAGATAACAGCATTTATTTAACACAATTCATTTGTGAAAGCAATTTGTATACCCGACACACAATAGCTTTCCGCCAACGCTCTGAGATTTACGCATGTCTGTCCCACTCCTCCCGTCACGTTTCCTCTTCCGCTATTCGATCCCTTGCCGGTATCGCAAGCCGCTCTGGAAAGACACCGGCCTAGCCCTCGGCGATGAGTTCCTGTTGCCCCGACTCGGCGACTTGGACGGGGCGCGGGTGTTTGCCGAGTTGCGCGCCGCGTGGAGCGAAGAGGGGATCGCCTTTTCGGCGAAGATCGAAGGGAAGAAGACGTTGCCGTGGTGTCGCGATAGCCGGCCCGACGAAAGCGATGGGCTGCGCGTTTGGATCGACACGCGCGACACGAAGACCATTCACCGCGCGAGCCGGTTCTGTCAGCAGTTTATCTTCATGCCGGCCGGCTCGGGGCGGAACCTCGACGAGCCGTTCGGCGAGCAGCTCTTTATCGCCCGAGCGCGCGAGAACCCGAAACCGGTCCGCTCGAACATGCTGAAGGTGCGCCGCGATAAACGGGTCGACGGCTACGTGCTCGATTGTTTTCTTCCCGGGCAAGCGCTGACCGGCTGGGATCCGATCGAGAATCCGAAGCTCGGGTTCACCTATGCCGTGATCGATCGGGAAGTCGGCACGCAGACGTTTTCGTGCGGGCCCGAGTTTCCGTATCACGAAGACCCGAGCTTGTGGGCGACGTTGGAGCTGACGCGGGAGTGAAGTCGTCCCGTTGCTAATCGCATTGCTTCAGCGAGCTTACAACGGGGGCATGACTGCCCCCGCTCGCCTCGGACGTGCGCTGCATCGCTACGAGTGGATCTCGACGATGTCTTTATCATGCACGACATGGTCTCCTTTGACCGGCGTGCCGTCGTGGACGCCGTGGCCCCAGACGCGGGCATGTTTGAAGTTGGCGGCGATGTCCTTGTGGATCTGCTCGGCGACGTCGAGCACTGTGCGGCCGCGCTTCACCGTGAACGGTTTCTCCATGTCGGGCCCCTTCGCCTTCGGGAGCTTCGAGTAGACGCGAACGACATCGAGGGCTTGATAGATCGCCGTCCGAAGCGGTTCCAAACCATCGCCGGTTTCGGCGGAAATGCAGTATTCCGCAAAGTCGAGCTTCACGAATTCGTGCAACATCGATAGCCGATCTGCGGCTTCCGGAACGTCGATTTTGTTCGGCACCAGCAGCGTCTGCGTGAACGACAACCCGACGTCTTCTTCGTCGAGATACGACTCTCGCGCCAGCCGGGTCTTGGTGGCGTTGAGCCGATCGAGCACCGCTTGGCACTGCTCGATTCCCTCATCGGCGCCGAGATCGACCATCAGCACCGCCACGTCGGCCCCGCGGATCAACCCCTGCATATACGGTTCGAAAAGATCCTCGGTAATCGGCGGCGTGTCGATGAGTTGCACCGCGGCATCTTCCCACGCCATCATGCCCGGCATTGGCGTTCGCTTGGTGTAGGGATACGGCGCAACCTCCGGCGTGGCGCGCGTCAGCGCGGCGAGCAGCCTACTCTTGCCGGCATTCGGACCACCCAGCACGATACAGGTGCCGGCCCCTTGGCGAGGGATCGAAACGCCCGGTGCCGACGCCTTGGCCGCCGCGGTTTTGCGCTCCCCTTCGACATCCTTCTTGGCCTGACTGATCTTCGTCTTTAGGTCCGACTGCATTTTCTCCGAAGCCTTGTGCTTCGGAATCTCTTTGTACATTACCTCCAGCCACTTCAGTTCTTCTTCCGCGGTCTGAGCCCGACGATAGGCCTCTTGGGCCTTGAGATACTGCGGCGTGAGATTGGCGGCCATGGTGCGCTGCGCGTGCTGAGGAGATACCGACGATCGGAACGCCGTTTAGTTTAGAGCGACGTTCGCGTTTACGGAACCGGGGGCCTGACGG
>JAIOPP010000118.1 GCA_021413845.1 Planctomycetia bacterium
AGGCTGATGAGCCTCGTAAGAAACTGGCAGAAAGCGACCGGTCTTCGGCGAGTCGAAACGAATCCGCAGTTTCGGCTCGACACGCTCGGCCGGCACGACGAAAGAGACTTTACGCTCATTCCGCTCGACGTTACGCTGACACTCGGTCGACACGGAGGTCGAATGCACGGCTCCATTCGTTGCGCACGAGACTCGGCGACGGCCTCCGCTTTCGCTTATTCGTCGTCCTGTACGGAAGCCCTTCATGGCCGGTAATCTTCCCCGCTTGCTCCACGATCTCAAGCAACGTTTGCTGTATCTCAGCAGCACGGTCGAAGACGCGGTGGCGAAAGTCGTGCAGGCGCTCGTGAATCGCGACCCCAAGCTGGCTCGCGAAGTGATCGCGGCCGACGCGGAAATCGACAACCTCGAAGTGCAGATCGAAGCGGAGTGCCAAAAGATTTTGGCGCTGCATCAGCCGGTCGCCGGCGATCTTCGCTTCGTCGTCGCCACGCTCAAAATCAACAACGATCTCGAACGGATGGGAGATCTCGCCAAGAAGATCGGCAAGAACGTCGTCTACCTGTGCGGCGTCGAGCCGACCGACGCGCAAGTCGACTTCCGCGATATCGCCGAGAAGTCGCGCTCGATGGTCAAGCATGCGATGGATGCGTTCGTCAACGGCGACGTCGAGCTCGCGCGGCAAGTCCTCGTCGAAGACGATGCCGTCGATCAACTGAAAGACGAACTCTATCGGACGCTGCGCGATGCGATTCGGGGCAACCCAGCGCAGCTGGATGCGCTGTTGAAGCTCTATTCGGTCACGCGCAATCTCGAACGGCTCGGCGACATGGCGACCCACGTCGCCGAAGAAGTGATCTTCATGGTCGAGGGGGATATCGTGCGCCATCTCGGCGGCAGTGTTTGATTCGAACCCAGTCGGCAACATGAAATTCTCCGGCAAGACGGCGCTGATCACAGGCTCGGGACGCGGCATCGGGTTCGGGTGCGCGCTGGAGCTGGCGCGCGGCGGAGCGCGGGTCGTCATCAACGATCGGCCCGGCAGCCCGGATCTGGCGGATGCGAAGAAGCAGCTTGAAGCGCTCGGCGCGATTTGCATCTCGATCGAAGCAGATGTCTTCTCGCGAGCCGGTTGCGAGGCTTTGCTCGCCGCGGCGCTGGCCGAAGTTCCGCGCATCGACATCTTGATCAGCAACCCGGCTTGGAACCGTCGCAAGGCGTTTCTGGAATACGAGCCGGCTGATTTCGACCGGACGATTCAAGGGACGCTCACGGCCGGTTTTCATATGTCGCAATTGGTCGCGCGGCAGATGATTGCGAACAAGCTCGCAGCGCGCGACGAGGCTCGAGGGGTGTCGGGCTGCCAAGGCAAGATCGTCTTCATTTCGAGCGTCCACGCCGAAATGCCCTACGGCTTAAGCTCGGCTTACAACGCCGCGAAGGCCGGCCTGAATCACTTGGCCCTCACCATCTCGGCCGAGCTGAACGCGCATCGGATCAACGTCAACCTCATCGAGCCGGGCTGGATCGATACGCCGAACGAACGAGCGGTGTTCGGCCTCGATAAAATGAACGAAGTCGCCCCGACGATCCCATGGGGTCGGCTCGGGCAACCGGCCGATATCGGCCGTGCGGCGGCATTCCTAGCCTCGGAAGATGCCGACTACATCACCGGCGCGACGCTCCGCATCGACGGCGGCTTCGTGCTCAAAGAATGCCGCGGCGATTCGATTCCGACGCGGAAGGAGTGAGCTTTTAGCGAGCAACGCTCTGCGCTTCGCGACGGCGCGTCCGGGGCTGTTGAATAGCGTTACTTCACGCTTGCGGTTTCGCGGTACCCATACTTTTCGATATACGGTTTCCAGCGGCGGTTGACTTCCTCACGTTCGGCGTCGGTCAATTGGTAGCGATTCGTTTTATAGTCGGAAGTCTGCGACGAGTATTGCTCCATCGCGGAGCGGACGCGCTCGAAGTCGCCGAGCTCGAGTTGGTCGTAGAGCGATTGCATTCGCCCGAGCGGATCGGCGACGAGATCTTCGTAGCGCATCTCGTAGAGCCGATTGGCCGGAATCAAACTTCGATCGGCCTCGAAGCGATCCATGAGTCGCGTGAATGTTTCCAGCACATACTCTTCGACACCCGCGAAGTTCGGCACCTGCATGCCGTGCGTTTCGTATAGCCGTTTCCAAAGATGCACGGTCGAAGGAAACAACACGAACGGATCGCGCACCAAGTAGACGAACCGCGCATCGGGAAACATTTCCAACAACGTGCGAACTCGACCGGTGTGCGGCGGCGACTTCAAGATGATGCGCTTCTTATGGACGAACGTCACTTTTTGCAGGAACGCGTAAAGCGATCGCTTCCAATAAGAGAGCTCCGTCGCAGTGAGTCCTTCGAGCGTGAGGTAGTTCCAATGTTGCGGAGGATGATTCGGAAACGCGATCGTGAGATAAGGCGAAGGAACGCCGAGATTGCAGAGTGCGAATTCATCTTCCTGCGGCCGGTCCCAACCCATCGGCATGTTGTCCATCGGTCGCCGCGAAGGGAGCAGCCAATAGAAGAGCCGCGTCACCCAAAACTTCGAGACCGTGAAATGGTTCGGCGCCATCACTTCGTAGGTGCTCGGCGAAGTGAACTGAGGGTCGAGCCCGAGCAGTTCGTGCAACCAGGTGGTGCCGGAGCGCCAATGCCCTAAGACGATCAGCGGCCGAGGCTGAATCTTCGTCCGCCGGATCGCGATGCCGAACAACAACTGCTCGATCAGCCACAAGCCGGAATTGAAGAGACTGATCAACGTGATCAGCACCCCTTTGATCCAATAGCGAGGGCTGATGGCGAACCGGTTCCGAACGAGCAGCCCGAGCCAGGTCGTGAAGCACATGCCGATCCACATGCGCGGCATCCACTTCCGTTCCTTCTTCGAGGCGGCGGCGGGAGGCGGAACGGAGGAAGATGGCATCGAGGAAACGCTGCGAAGGGAACCGAGAGCGAAGTGAAGAACTCAAGTTTAACTTGCCGATGCCGCCGACGACAAGCGAGTACGACAAGTTGTCATTTACGTCAGGTTAGCTCGGCAAACTTCAACGTTGCAGCGGAGCGGCGCTCGGCGGCATCGCCAGTCGATCGGCGACGGTCGTGAGCGCGGCGGTCATTTCCTGCGTGACGACTTCGTCTTGCTGCGCTCCGGTGAGCCGACTCAAGGCTGCGCCGCTTGGTGACGCGAACACCAACGTAGGGTAAGCCCTGACGCGATACTCCGCACACAGCTCCGGCGAGCGATCGACGTCGATCCGGACGCAGATGAAACGGTCTGTTAGCGGGCGGACGGAGTTGCGCGTGAGGACTTCCGTCAGCAATTGCCGGCTATGGAAGCACCAGTCGGCCGCAAAGATCAAGAGCAGCGGCTTCCGCTCGACCTTCGCTTGCGCCAGAGCTGCGGGAAGATCGTCGTAGTATTTCAATTCCGCCGGCTCGACCGTGACCGGCTTCGCGGGCTTCAGCTTCTCGACCACCGCTTCGCGCAACTTCGCCACGCGCGAACCTCCGGCGTTCTCATTCGTCGGACCGCAGCCCGAGGTGAGAACGACGAGGATCGCGGCGATGGCAACAGCGGAACGCATGGTAGCTCGGAAACGAATGTCGAAAGTCGGACATAGTGGGTCGTGGACCGCCGCAAAAAAAGGGCGCCGTTCGAGGCGAGACAAAGACGCGTGGTCCGTGCCGCTGCGCCCTTGGATCGTCCTCGGGCGGCGACCGACTTAAACCAAATCGAGGGTCGCGGGGGAAGGGGAGAAGCCGTTTTGCCGGCGTTGCGCGCGGAGCTTCATCTTGTTTCTCGCCGCGGGAACGTGCCGGCAGACTGTCATCAAAAACGACGGGATTAGATTGCTATTTTTTCGCCTGACCGACTCGGGCACTCCCTGCATTGCTTTCGCGCGCCGTCTTCCGCTTCGACCGAGGAGGCGTGAGTTGTGAGCGCCGCATGAGTTGCCCTGGACGCCTCGGGGCGATTTAGATACTGTCCGCCCCTCTTCCGAGCCTCCTCGAAACCGCACTTCTCCCGTTTTGAATCGAGAGCAGAAATGCCTCCCGTCGCACCCGCTGTCGGCGCCCGTTCGTCGACTTCGTGGGGACTAGATCTCGTACTCCCGATCGGCCTGATCTCCGCAGTCTTGGTGATCTTGATGCCGCTGCCTGTCGTCCTGTTGGACGTCTTGCTGGCGCTCAACATCAGCGTGGCGGTGATCATGCTGTTGACGACGATCTACGTGCGCACGCCGCTGGAGTTCAGCGTCTTTCCTTCGCTTTTGCTCGCGACCACGCTCGGCCGGCTGGTGCTCAACGTCGCGACGACGCGACTCATTCTCACGCGCGGCGCAACGCACGGCCTCGATGCGGCCGGCGACGTGGTGCGCAGCTTCGGCGAATTCGTCGCCGGCGATAAAGCGGTCGTCGGCATCATCATCTTCGTCATCATCGTGTTAATTCAGTTCATCGTCATCACGAAAGGTGCCACGCGCATCAGCGAAGTGGCGGCCCGCTTCGCGTTAGACGGCATGCCCGGTCGGCAAATGGCGATCGACGCAGATCTGAACGCGGGCGTGATCGACGAAAAAGAAGCGCAGCGCCGACGTGCGGAAATCACGGCCCAATCGGACTTTTTCGGGGCGATGGACGGTGCTAGTAAGTTCGTGCGCGGCGATGCCATCGCAGGCATCGTCATCACCGTGGTGAACATCGTCGGCGGGTTGTTCATCGGCATGTTCGAGAGCGGCATGACGCTCGCCGAAGCGGCTCACGTGTTCACGAAGCTTACGATCGGCGATGGGCTCGTCAGCCAAGTGCCGGCGTTCTTGATCTCGTTGGCGGCCGGCTTGCTGACGACGCGCTCGAGCACCGACTCGAACCTGCCGCAACAATTCGTCGGCCAGTTGCTCGCGCGGCCGCAAGCGCTGTTCGTCACCGGCGGCTTTTTGGGAATGCTCGTATTTACGAGCCTCCCCAAAGTGCCGCTCTTGTCGATCGCCGTGGCCTGCATCGCGTTCGCGTTTACGACGATGCGCAAGACCAAGTCGGACAAGAAAGCGGCCGACGTCGCCCAGACCACGGCCGACAAGAAGCCGAAGGACGAGCGAATCGAAGACCTGCTCGTCGTCGATCCAATGGAAGTCGAGATCGGCGTCGGCCTCATTCGCTTGGCCGATCCGAAGCGCGGCGGCGACTTGCTCGATCGAGTGCAGCGCGTGCGCCAGAATATCGCGATGGAGCTCGGCATCGTCATGCCGAAGGTCCGCATTCGCGACAACATGCGACTCGATCAGCATGCGTATCGGATCAAGATCGCCGATGCCGCGGTGGCCGACGGCATGGTCTACGTGAACATGCTGCTGGCGATCGATTCCGGAATGACCACGGGTCGCGTAGCGGGCATCGAAACGCGCGAGCCGGCCTTCGGCACGCGGGCCGTTTGGATCGAGCCGGCGCAGCGCGACCAAGCCGAAATGCAAGGCTATACGGTCGTCGAGCCGGTCAGCGTGCTGGCGACTCATCTCACCGAAACGGTTCGTCGGCATGGCGACGAAATCCTCACACGCGATGCGACGAAGCATCTCGTCAACGAATTGAAGACCTCGTCGCCTGCCGTCGTCGACGAGCTCGTGCCGGGCATCATGAAGCTCAACGACGTGCAACAAGTGCTGCAGATGTTGTTGCGCGAGCAGGTGCCGATTCGCCAGCTGGCGAAGATCCTCGAAACTCTCGGCGATCATGCCGGCCGAATCAAAGATCCGATCTTGCTCACCGAGTTCGTTCGCCATAAGCTCGCCCGCACGATTTGCACGCGCTATCGCGATGCGGAGAAACGGCTCTACGTCATCACGCTTGATCCGGCCTTGGAAGACCGCATTCGTGCCGGTTTCGAGCATACGGAACGAGGACTGTTCATTCGCATGTCGCCGCAAGCGATCGAAGCGACGTGCAGACTGATGGCTCGCGAGGTGGAAAAGCTCTCGGCCCAGAATCGTCAGCCGATCGTGTTGGTAAGCCCGCAGATTCGAGCCGCCTTGAAGCAGATGACGCAACCTCATCTCCCGCTGTTAGCCGTACTCAGCTACAACGAGATCACGCGTGACACGACGATCGAGTCGGTCGCGATGGTTGCAGACGCAAAATAAAAGTCAGAAGTCAAAATGCAGAAGGCAGAAGTTATGAAGACCGGTTGAGCTCCGTAGTTTTGCGTTTTGCATTTTTCGTTCACACTTTCCTTCGAGATGGAACTCATGGAAGTAAAGACATACCGCGCCGCCACGATGCAAGAAGCGTTGGCGATGGTGCGTAACGATCTGGGTCCGACCGCCGCGGTGTTGCACACGCGCGAAGTGGGGAACGCCGGTCTGCTGCGCTGGATTCCCGGCATGCGGCGCATCGAAGTAACGGCCGCGCTCGACGTGAACGTGCCGAGCCGGTTCGGGGGGCGCAAAGATGCGGCAGCTCCGGGCGTACCGAAGCCCGCTCACGCGCCGCAACCGCGCACCGCGCAATCGAACACTGCGCAATCGAACACTGCGAGCCGAATCGATTCGATCGTCGACGGCGGCGTCGCCTACGAGCCGACGTATAGCGAGCCGGCCTACGCTCCTCCTGCGCGGCGCGCAGCCATCGCTCCGGCGCATGGCCCGCACGACGAAGTGAAAACGCAGATCAGCGAACTCCAAGCGCTCGTCGCCGACCTTTGCCGCCGTTCGCGCGGCACCGGCCATCAAGACCTGCCCGAGACGCTGTTCCGTTTGTATACCGACTTGATCGAAGCCGAAGTGAGCGATGAAGTCGCACGGGAACTGGTCGAGCGCGTCCGCCGCGATGCTTCGGCCGGCGAAGTCGACGATCCGCTCATGGTCAAGGCGCGGCTCTCGCGCATGATCGAAGAAGAGATCGCGGTTTCCGGACCGATCCAGCTCGATTCGGGCCGGCGCAAGTTGGTCGCGCTCGTCGGACCGACCGGCGTCGGCAAGACGACGACCATCGCGAAGCTCGCCGCCAACTTTCGTCTGCGCGATAAGAAACGCGTCGGCCTGATTACGGTCGACACGTTCCGCATCGCCGCCGTCGAACAACTGCGTACCTATGCCGACATCATCGACTTGCCGATGCACGTCGTCAGCACGCCGCGCGAGATGCGCGACGCCGTGAACAGCTTGTCGTCGATGGATCTCGTACTGCTCGATACTGCCGGCCGAAGCCCTCACGACGACGTGAAGATTCAAGAACTCAAGAGCTTCTTAGTGGAAGCCGCGGCCGACGAAGTGCATCTGGTGCTCAGTGCAACGGCCAGCGCTTCGTCGCTCGAGAAGATGGCCCGCCAGTTCGCGACCGTCGGCACGACGCATCTGCTGTTGACCAAGCTGGATGAAACGGCAAGCCTCGGCAACCTTCTGCCGCTGGTCCGTGCGAGCCGCTTGCCGCTCAGTTACCTGACCGACGGGCAAAGCGTGCCCGACGACATCTCCCCGGCCGACGCCTCGCGATTGTCGCGCGTCGTGCTAGGGATGGAACCGCCGGTACAAAGTCGGCGGCAACTTGCCGCTTAGCGTCTTCTCCCCCGACGTATCCACGTCGGGCTATTGAAGGAGACGCGTTGTAGCTTCCTTCTGGTTTCTAGTTTCTGCCTTCTCATTTTCCTCCTCACATGCTCCCAGACCAAGCCAACGATCTGCGAAAACTGGTGCTCCGCGCCGGGCGTGGCGGCGGTCTGAACGATGCGCCGCCGCCGAAGATCGTCGTCGTGGCGGGAGGAAAAGGGGGCGTCGGAACGACGACCGTGGCGTTGAACTTGGCCGTGGCGTTAGCGCGCGAAGGGCGTCGCACCGTGCTCGTCGATGCCGATTTCGCCGGGCCCGACGTCGCAGGCCTGTGCCGCATCGACGAACAATACGGCGCGGCCGACGTGCTGGCCGGACGGCGCACGGTCCATGAAGTTCTGCAACGGGGACCGGGAGGCATTCAAGTGCTGCCGGCTTCGCGCGGGCTCACCGATCCCTCCGACTGCACGCCGCAAGCGCAAGAACGGCTCATCGCACAACTCGAAGGGCTCGGGCCCCATGCCGACTACGTGCTCATCGACGCCGGCTCGGGGAGCGGGCGGGTGATGCGGCGCTTCTGGGAAGCCGGCGATGCGGTGCTGCTCGTCACGCATCCCGATACCGTTGCGGTGATGGACGCCTATGCCGCCGTGAAACTCGTTTGCCAAGACAATCCGCTGAAGGCGCAAATCCTTTCGCTCGCGAACTGCGCAGCCGACGACGCTGCGGCTGCCGAAGTGCATGCGCGGCTCGATCGTGCTTGCCGCCGGTTCTTAGGCTTGAAAGTCACCGCTGCCGGCCAGTTGCCGTTCGACCCTTGCGTGCCGCGCGCCGGCGCAGAGCAACATCCGTTCTTACTCGAAGTGCCCGACGGTCTCGCGTCGGCCGGCATGGATCGCCTAGCGATCGAAGTGCCGCGGTTGGTTGAAGCCGAGTCGCCGCTCCATACCCACTTCCGTCGCCGCGCCGAATAACCGTTCGTCGCCGCGCTCGCGAAGCCACGTCGCCTGGTTCACATCTCGATTCCTTCCGATTCCGAAACACGCTCGGCGATTTCGCCGACTTCGCGCTCGTTCGTCGACTGGTTTACGAACGCACGAAGCACACGAAAATCGATTTTCAAAGCATTCTTCGTTTTCCGTTCATCCTTTGGTTCTCCGATGTCGATAACAGCGGTTACCGTCGCTAGACCTACTCCCGGTTCGGCCGGCAAACTTTGCGGATTGCGAAGTTTGAGCATGGCAAACTCGGAATTTGCGACGGTGGCTCGGGCTCGTTCGTTCGGAGTCGTCTGCGGTGGAAAGAATATACGCAGGGATCCTCGGTTCGGCGGCGTTCACGATCATGATCATGCGCGGCTGGTTGCTCGGCGACGAGGCCGGGAACGTGCTATCGCAAGCTTCGCTGGCGTTGTTGCTGTTCACCGCGTTGGGAGCCGTCGTCGGACGGATTGCCTTTTTCCTAGTCGAAGAGGGTGTGACGTCGAAGCTGCGAAATGAGCTGGCGCTGAAGTCGGAAGCGAAGACCAAGAAATAAAAAGACCCGTTCATAGAACGACTCGTTTGAGATACAAGTTTGCGGCGCGAACAGGAAGTTCGGCCGAAAAAGCGGATTAACGCTGTTAGCGGCATTCACGGAGGATTGCATGGCCACGGTTCTTGCCGAAGATATTGCTCAAGTTTGGGACGCCTTCAAAGCCGATCCCGAGAACCAGGACTATCGAAATCGTCTGGTCGAGCAATACCTGCCGCTCGTCAAATACAACGGCGAACGGATTTGGGCGCGCTTGCCCGAAGGGGTCGAGCTCGACGACTTGATCTCGGCCGGCGTGTTCGGCCTGATGGACGCGATCGACGCGTTCGACATGACGCGCGGCGTCAAGTTCGAGACCTACTGCGTTCCGCGTATTCGCGGCGCCATGCTCGACGAACTGCGCACCATGGATTGGGTGCCGCGCTTGGTTCGCTCGAAAGCCAGCAAGCTCAACGAAGCCTTGAAGACGCTCGAAGCCAAGCTCGGCCGAGCCCCGACCGAAATCGAACTCTCGCAGCGGATGGAAATCAGCGTCGAAGAGTTGGAAAAGATGATGGTCGAGGCCAACGCCGTCGGGCTCATCAGCCTCGACAAGAAGTGGTACGAAACGGACAGCTATAAAGACGTCCGCGAGATCGACATTCTCGAAGACAAAAAGGGGGAAGACCCGACCCGCCGCATCCAAAAGGGAGACCTGATGCGGCTCGTGACCAAGGGCCTGAACCGGAACGAACGCCTGATCATCATCCTCTACTACTATGAAGAGTTGACGATGAAGGAAATCGGCGCGACGCTCGATCTCTCGGAGAGCCGCGTGAGCCAGATGCACAGCTCGATCGTGCAACGGCTGCAATCGCAACTCGAACGCCGCCGCGGCGAGTTCGGGCACTAGGAGAAAGGGGTCGGTGGTCAGTTGCCTGAAGCGATGCCGCTTCGATGGCTTAATGCCCGGCCGCTTACTCGCTTGCGGGTTCGCGAGACGGACAATCGTCTGCGAGACCGGTATGTCCGTGAGGTAAGCACCGCTTGCGAGGTGTCCTCTCCGGCAACGCTGCTCCTTAGGAACGCCTGATCGCGTTCGGGCTGCTCCTCATAGGCATCCTGCCGATAGTCCATGCCCGATTGGGCTCGCCATTCCAAAGTGCATGGCTGCGAACGGGTTATCGTCGTTAAACCGCATGCAGGGCAAGCTTTAAGTAGGATCGATCCGCCTGGGCTTATCCGACCGCATGAGCCCCGCAGAACCCCGATTTCCTATTTGACCTTTGCTCCCGGTAGAATTTGTTTAACATAGAAAGGCTTCGGAATTTACGGTTACGACAGTCGCCTAGGCGCTGCCGGGGTTTCCGCCCCCGAGCAACGTCCGCTGTCGGGCTCGCCACAGAGCCGCCGTGCGGTCCGAAAGCTTTCGATCGGCAGCATACGAATCGACGCCCACCCCTGACCTGACGGCTATTTCGGCTCGCAACCGAAACCGCTGCGAGCCAGGGGTTTCCGTTTGTCGGAATCGGTTTTCGTTTGCGGCTTACCGCGACGAACGGCGCAATACAGAAGGTGCCGCCGCGAACTTGCCGGCGGTCGCAAGAGTCCGTTCTTAAGAATCAATCGACGTAGTCAGTTTTTCGGTAATCGTTTCTACTTCTCCCCGTCCCTTTCCCAAGGCGTTTCGTTTCTCAGACGAGAGTAAACCATGGACCTCGCCAACTATCGCAACATCGGTATCTCCGCTCACATCGACTCCGGCAAGACCACGCTCAGCGAGCGGATCTTGTTCTACGCGGGCCGCATTCACAAGATCAACGAAGTGAAGGGGGACGGCGATGGCGCTACCATGGATTACATGGACCTCGAGCGCGAGCGCGGGATCACCATTACCAGCGCCGCCACGTCGGTCGAATGGAAACACGACGAGCTCGACATCGCACCGCATAAGATCAACCTGATCGACACCCCGGGGCACGTCGACTTCACGGTCGAAGTCGAACGCTCGCTCCGCGTGCTCGACGGCGCCGTGCTCGTCCTCTGCTCGGTCGGCGGCGTGCAAAGCCAGTCGATGACGGTCGATCGCCAAATGAAGCGCTATCGCGTGCCGCGCCTCGCGTTCATCAACAAGATGGACCGCACCGGTGCGAACTACGCCCGCGTCGTCGCGCAATTGAAAGAGAAGCTCGACACGAACGCCGTCCTCATGCAATTGCCGATCGGCAAGGAAGACAAGTTCGAAGGCGTAATCGATCTATTCCGTCGGAAGGCCCTCTACTTCGACGGCCCGAAGGGGGAAGACGTTCGCGAAGAAGAAGTGCCGGCCGCGATGAAGGAAGAAGTCGAAGAAACCCGTCAACACACGCTCGAAGCGCTGGCGATGTTCAGCGACGAGATGATGGAATTGATGCTGGCCGAGGAAGATGTGCCGCTCGAACTGATCTATAAGACGATCCGCACCGCAACCCACGCACAAGAGCTGACGCCCGTCTTTATGGGCTCGGCCTTTAAGAACAAGGGCGTACAGCCGTTGCTCGACGCCGTGACGCGTTTCCTGCCGTCGCCGCTCGACCGTGAAGTGCGCGCCAAGCAATGGGACAACCCCACCGAGCCGTTCCCGCTCGCGCCCGACCCGGCTAAGCCGCTCGTCGCGATGGCGTTCAAGATCGTGGAAGATCCGTATGGTCAATTGACCTTCATGCGGATCTACCAAGGCACGATGAAGAAGGGCGAAACGTATGTGAACCAACGTACGACGAAGAAAGAACGCTTCAGCCGAATCGTGCGGATGCACGCCGACAAGCGCGAAGAAATCGATTCGGCAGGGGCCGGCGATATCATCGCGGTGATGGGCGTCGATTGCGCGAGCGGCGACACGTTCGCCGCCGATCAGAAGTACTGCTCGCTCGAAAACATGTTCGTGCCCGAACCGGTCATCAAGATGTCGATCACGCCGGCGAATCGCGACGGCGGCGACAAGCTCACGAAGGCCCTGCAGCGCTTCATCAAGGAAGATCCGACGTTCCGCGTCAGCTCCGACGAAGAAACTTCGGAAACGCTGATCGCCGGGATGGGCGAGTTGCATCTCGAAATCTACGTCGAGCGCATCCGCCGCGAGTATAAGGTCGACGTCCTCGTCGGTGCGCCGAAGGTCAGCTACCGTGAAGCCCCGACGCAAAACGTCGACTTCGATCACACGCGTAAAAAGCAAACCGGCGGTTCCGGCCAATACGGCTGTATCAAAGGTACGCTCGAAGTGTTGCCGGAAGACGCCGAAGAAAACTTCGTCTTCGTCGACGACGTCGTGCAAGGCCGCATTCCGCGGGAATACATTCCGTCGGTCGAGAAGGGCTTCCGCGCTTGCATGGGCAAGGGCCCCGTGGCCGGCTTCCCGCTCGTCGGGTTGCAGGTCGTGTTGAAAGACGGCAAGTACCACGATGTCGACTCGTCCGACATGGCGTTCCAGTTGACCGCGCAAGAGTGCTTCCGCGAATACTTCCTGAAGATGAAGCCGGTGCTGCTTGAGCCGATCATGAAGCTTGAAGTCGAAGTGCCGACGTCGTTCCAAGGAACGGTTGCCGGAGAACTGACGAGCCGCCGCGGCTTGATCATCGGCACGGAAATGAACAGCACGACGGCCGTCATCGAAGCCGAAGTGCCGTTGGCTGAGTTGTTCGGTTACTCGACCGATCTCCGCAGCATGACCCAAGGCCAAGGGACTTTTTCGATGGAGTTCAGCAAGTACCGCCGCGTCCCTGCGAGCATCCAAGAAGAAGTCGTGGCGGCGAAGAAGAAGGCCGACCTCGTGTTGGCGAAGTAGTCAACGAAACGCATCTCGGCTCGCGTCCCGTACGCAAGCCTTGCCGATACGCCGCGCCCCTCGTCGAAGAAAGTCTTCGCCGAGGGGCGTAGTTGTTTATAGTAGCAGGCACGTTCCACGTGCCGTCCGCCACGTGGGCCGTCTGTGGCGCGATCCGGCTTCTACTTAGAACGACGCTTGTGGCTACGGCACGTGGAACGTGCCTGCTACTCTCAGGGAGCCCATCCGATGTCCGAAGTCGTCATTCGCACTCGCAAGAACGGGCCGCTCGTCATCGCCGGGCCGTTTACGCTCGTCGACGCCGACGGCAACCCGTTCACGCTGCCGACCGACAAGCCGCTCGTGGCCCTCTGCCGCTGCGGCCATTCGCAGCGCCGCCCCTTCTGCGACGGCTCGCACAAGGATTGCGGCTTCATTGCCGAAGAATCGGCCCTGCCGCCGCAATAGGCGAATCGAGCCTCGGCCGAGCTCCGCAGCGCGCATCCCGCGCGGCATTCCGGAAGCGTCGACATATTATCCCCACGCGCGTCCATGAAAATCGACGGGCCCTTTTGCGTCGAACGATGCGGCCCGGCGCGGTTTGCGACTTTGTCGACGATGCGGCTCAGGCCTAGCCGTTGGTGCGCCGCGGAAGCGGTTCGTAAAATCGGACCTTCGTCGCTTAACCGGCCGCACGCCGCGGCCGAATGGAAATCGCGCTGGAAAGGATCCGCCGCCGCATGGAATCGATCGCCTCCGAGTCGAACTCCGCCGAATCGAACTTCGTTCTGGAAACCTCCGAGCCTTTCGTCGGCCTCTGGAGCCGGCTCATCAGCCGCACGAATTGGGAAAAGGGAAAGATCGTCGCCCAATGGCGCGAACGGCTTATCGCCGCCTCCGCCGCCCCGCACGACTACGCCGATGAAACCTGGAGCCGGCTCGTCGGCCAAGTCACGGCGCAGCACGTCGGCCGGTTGCGACGCACCTTCACCCGCTTCGGCGACGTCTACGAAACGTACGCAGGCCTGTACTGGACCCACTTCCTCGCGGCTCTCGAATGGAACGACGCCGAGACCTGGCTCGAAGGAGCGTCGCAAAGCGGCTGGTCGGTCAATGCGATGCGCACGCAGCGCTGGGAAGCCCTCGGCGGCCCGAGCGAAACGCAACCGCAAGCCGGCGAAGTCGTCGCTGCGGAACTCGATGAAGATGCCCCGCCGGCCGCGAGCGCGAACGAAGCCGGCAGAACCGCGACCGAGATTCGCGACCCTTCGGAATTCGACGCCGATGCCCACTCCGGCCCGAGCCATGAAGGCCCCGACTTCGGCGACGAAGAGGGTGCCGACGACGCGGAGTACGCGGAAACCGGCTCGGGCGATGCGCCGTTCGATCTGCCGTCGCCGCAACGGCCGTTCGAGAAGCTCCCGAGCTTGCCCGACGATCTGCGCGAGGCGTTCGAGGCCTATAAACTGGCGATCCTGCACCATAAACTAAAGGAGTGGAGCGACGTCTCGCCGGACGACGTCGTAGCGTCGTTGCGAGCGCTCGAGCAATTGGCCGTGGCACCGAGCTAAATCGGTGCGCGGTTGCGATGCGGTTTAAGGAACGATGGATGACGAATAAAGATCGTTCCCAACCGCTCGCCGGCCCATCACTTGTCGAGCCGTCGTTGCCTGACGTCATCGCCGACGACGCTGCGCTCGAGGAATTGCTCAGCCGTCCGACGCCGGCCGTCGTCGCCGCGCTCGCGCGCGTGCCGGGCGATATCGTGTTCCTCGGCGTGGCCGGGAAGATGGGGCCGACGCTCGCCCGCATGGCCGTCCGTGCGAGCGCAGCGGCCGGCGTGAAGCGGCGCGTGATCGGCGTGTCGCGCTTTTCCGATCCGAAGTCCGAATCGCAGCTCCAAGCGGTCGGCATCGAGACCGTCCGTTGCGATCTGGCCGATCCCGAGCAAACGGCCCGCTTGCCCGACGCGCCGAACGTCGTCGCGATGTCGGCCTTGAAGTTCGGCTCGACGGGACGCAAGGCGCTCACCTGGGGCATGAACGTCTACGTGCCGACCCTCATCTGCCGCCGTTATGCCGGTAGCCGGATCGTGGCGTTCTCGACCGGCAACGTGTATCCGCTCACCGACGTGCGACTCGGCGGCTCGCGCGAGACCGATCCCGTCGGACCGGTCGGCGAATACGCGATGAGCACGCTCGGACGCGAGCGCATTTACGAATACTTCGCCGAGTGCGCCGGCTCGGGCACTTCCCTGCCGCGCCCCACGCCGACCGTGATCGTGCGGCTCAACTACGCTTGCGAGCTACGCTACGGAGTGTTGGCTGATATGGCGCGCCGCATCTACGCCGGCGAAGCGATCGATCTTTCGATGGGTTGCGTCAACGCGATCTGGCAAGGGGATGCGAACGCCGCGGTGTTGCAATCGCTCGAGCGCGCGGCAGCGCCGGCGTTTACGTTCAATCTCGCCGGCCCGGAGACGTTGTCGGTGCGGCGACTATGCGAGACGCTCGCGGCGGGCCTCGGCAAGCCGGCGACGTTCGTCGGCGAAGAAGCTTCCGACGCGCTCCTGAGCAACGGCCAACTCGGCCACGGATTGTTCGGCTATCCGACTGTGCCGATCGCGCGGTTGCTCGCGTGGATCGTCGATTGGACGCTGCGCGGCGGCCGGTCGCTCGACAAGCCGACGCACTTCGAAGCGCGCGACGGAGCTTACTAACCCCATGCAGCTCGACGACGAAGTCTGCCTCTGCTTTCACGTCACGAAGCGCAAGCTGCAAAACTTTCTTCGCATCGAGCGGCCGCGGCGCGCGGCGCAAATGAGCGACTGCTTCGGGGCCGGCACCGGTTGCGGCTGGTGCCGCAGGTACCTAGCGAAAATGTTCGACGCCGCGCAAGCCGGCTCGACCGTCGCCGAAGCCGCAGGGCTCGACGATCCCGATTCGACCGATTACGCCCAGAACCGCTCGGCATACATCAAAGCCGGCGGCGGCACCCCGCCTCCCGGCGCAACACCCGCGTAAGGCATTAACAATCTCATTAGCCGGAACGCGTTAGCGTCCGGTCCAGTCTGGGCCGGTTATGGTGCGCTGTCGATTCCGCTTCCGAACCGGGGGCTAACGCCCTCCGGCTGATCATCCGACGCGAAACCAAACGCGATTTTACGACACCTGGAGTTTATAAAACTTCGTCGCGGTGCCGCTGAAGATCGCCGCTCGTTCGCTCGCACTCAGCGGGCCGAGCACTTCGTTCAACGCCGAAAAGACTTGCTTGTACGAGCCTGCAAGTTCGCACACCGGCCAATCGCTGCCGAACATGCAACGCTCCGGCCCGAACAACTCGAGCGCGTGATCGACGTACGGGCGAAGATCGTCCGGCTTCCAGGCTTTCCAATCGGCTTCGGTGACCATACCCGAGAGCTTGCAATACACGTTGGGATATTTCGCCGCGGCCGTGAGCTGCGGCAGCCAAGCGGCGATGCTTTCGGCGTGATTCGGATTCTTGATCTCGGGCTTCGCCAAGTGATCGATCACGAGCGGCAGGTTCGGCAACTGCTTCGCCAGCGTCGCAGCGTGCTTCAAATGCTTGACGAAGAAGAGCAGATCGTACGGCACGCCATGCTTCTCGAGCACCTTCAGACCGCGAATCACGTTCGGCCGCACGATCCAATCGTCGTCCGGTTCATCATGCACGATATGCCGCACGCCGACGAACTTCTTGTGTTCGCGCATCTCGAGCAGCTGCCGCTCACACTCCGGCGATTGCAGGTCGACCCAGCCGACGACGCCGAGAATCCACGGGTTTTCCGCGGCCATTTGCAACACCCAACGATTCTCTTCGAGATGATGCTGCGTCTGCACGAACACGGTATGCGTGACGCCGACCTCATCCATTCGGGTCTTTAAATCGGCCGGTAAGTAATCGCGGTTGATCGCCTCTTTCCCCGGCTTGCCGATCCAAGCATAGTCGTACGGCTTCGGCTTCGAGAGTTGCCAAAAGTGCTGATGAGCGTCGATGATCGGCATGGCGGCACCGTGAAAAGAGAAGGGCGTGTGGGGCGCGAAAATCAAATCAAGATCGGCTTGCCGAGTTGACGCCGCACGACGGCGAATTGTCCGGCGTGCATCATCGCGTGCGTGGCGATCAGCGTGAACATGTGGCCGACGGTCGGAAAGAACGACCGCATCCACTCCGGACTCGGCGCATCGAATTGCTCGACCGGCATTTCCTGAAGCGCTTTCGTCAAGGCGGCGTCCGCCTTCGCGATCAGGTCGAGATACTCTTGCTTCGTGCGGAACTTCGCGGCATCGTCGCAGCCGCACTTATCTTTCGCGTGCGCTTCGGCGAAGCCGGCGGGAAGCTCGAAGCTTTTGCCCGGGCACGCGCCGTCGATCAGCTGCGCATCGGAGCTGATCAGATGGCCGAGTTGCCAAGCGAGATGGTTGCAGCCCGGCGTGGGGCGCAGCATCAGGTCGGCATCCTCCAGATCGCTGAGGTACTTCGTGAGCACCATCGAGCTCATCCCTCGCGTCGAGAGAATCGAATCTTTAACGTCCATGAAATCGCCTTCCTAAAAATTAGGGTTGGAAACTCCGTCGCACTCACTCCATCCGCACGCCGATCGACAACAACAAATTCGCGAAGCGTTGCATATCGCCGGTTTGCACGGTGAGCACGTGGTCGGGGGTCGTGACGTGTTCGTAAAAATCCCACTTCTTGATCGGCTCGAGTTGCAGATCCATGCCGGCTTTCTTCAAGACCGCGCGGTATTCGTCCCACACCGGAGGATCGCCGCCGAGCGTGTAGGGATCGCTCTCTTCGTACATCATCGTGTTCACGCAATCGATCGGCACCGCCGAAAGAATCGCCTCGAGCACCTGCGCACAACTCACGATTCCCGGCGCGAGATTCAGGCAGACGATTTCGGCGTTCGGCCCCTTCTTGCTCGACGACGGATAGTGCCCGTCGGCGATCAGAATCTTGGCATGGTGTCCGGCCCGGCCGAGGATGTCGTTGAGTTGAGGATGGATCAGCGAGTGTTTCAACATGGTGGATTTAGGGTCGGGTTGGAGCGTCGATGTTCAGGCCCGGCGGCGGCGACAAGGGTGAAAGAACGCAAATCATCCCGTAATCCTCGCAGCCGGGCAAGGGTCGGGCCCGGGGGAAGCCGACGGCACTCCATTTGCTTACTTTTCCGTGACGATAACCGCTACTTGATGCTCGCCAACGACATTCTCTTCGGAAAGGTACTTCGGTGACCACGACCCCTTCGCGCGATGCTGCGATTCGACGCGTCCACGACCTCATCAAAAATATCAACATCGCGATGCTCACGACGAGCCGCCCGGACGGCACCTTGCATAGCCGGCCGATGGCGACGCAGCAAACGAAGTTCGATGGCGAGCTTTGGTTCTTCACCGCGGAAGATTCGCTCAAAGTGGATGAAACCGAAGAGCGGCCGGCCGTGAACGTCAGCTATTCCGACGCCGCACACAATCGCTACGTCTCGGTGTCGGGCCGTGGCGTGTTGGTAAAAGATCGGAAGATGGCCGAGGAACTTTGGAACCCGCTCTACAAGGCTTGGTTTCCCCAAGGACTCGACGATCCGCAACTCGCGCTGCTGCGCGTCGATGTGGAAGAAGCCGAGTATTGGGACGCCCCTTCGAGCACGATGGTGCAAGTCGTCGGGTTCGTGAAAGCGATTCTCACGGGCAAGCAATACGCACCCGGCGAACACGCCACGATTTCGATGAGCCCTGCGCCGACCATGTAAAAGCAGCTCATCACGTCGGGCTCGGCGGGGATTTTATTTCCGCCGAGCCCGATGGTATGCTGGCCTCACCGCCGGTAGCCGCTACGGGCACGTCTCGCGTTCGACGAGACGTTGCCGCGGCGCGACGGCTTGAGGAACATCGCATGCCCCGCCTCGTCCATTTGCGTTCGCTGTGGTTCGCCGTATTTTCGACGATCGCTTTCCTTGCCGACGGCCGGGCGCAAGGCGCCGACCAGCCGCGCACGCTCGATATCTATTGGGTCGACGTCGAAGGAGGAGCCGCCACGCTGATCGTCACGCCGGCCGGCGAATCGATCTTGATCGACGCCGGCAATCCCGGCCGCCGCGATGCCGATCGGATCTTTCATGTCGCCGTCGATGTGGCGAAGTTGAAGAAGATCGACCACCTTATCACCACGCACTTCCACGTCGACCATTTCGGCGGCGCAGCGCAACTGGCTTCGGTGTTGCCGATCGGCGAAGTTCACGACAACGGCCAATTCGAAGGGCTGCGCGACAAGCCCTCGCCGGAGTATCTTGCGTTTAAGGCCGATAAGCGCTCGGTCGTGTCGCCCGGCGACGTCTACACGCTGAAGCCGCTCGGCGAAGGGGCGACATCGCTCAAGCTGCAGTGTCTCGGAGCTCGGCAGAAGTTCATCGCCGTCGGCGATACGAAAACCGGCGGAAAGTCGGAGCCCAACGACTGCTGTGCCGCGAACCAAGTGAAGCCGGTCGACAATTCCGACAACGCCAACAGTGTGGTGACGTTATTGCAGTTCGGCGATTTCGATTTCCTCAACACGGGCGATCTCACTTGGAATCGAGAGTTCGATCTGGTCTGCCCGATCAATCGCGTGGGGGTCGTCGACGTGTTTCAAGTGAGCCATCACGGGCTCGACGTGAGCAACAACCCGGTGTTGATCAAGTCGATTTCGCCGCGCGTGGCAATCGTCAACAACGGCACCACGAAAGGGTGCGGGCCGCTGATGTTCGCGGCGCTCAAAGAGACGCCTTCGATCGAGGCAATCTACCAAGTGCATAAGAACCTGCGACCCGACGGCACGACGAACAACGCTCCCGATGAATTCATTGCGAACAAAGAAGCGGAGTGCAAAGGAGAGCACTTGAAGCTCTCGGTCGCGCCAGACGGAAAGTCGTACACCGTGAGCGTAGCCTCGACCGGGCACTCGAAGACGTACGCGAGTAAATAAGAGAAGGGGTCGGGGGTGAGAGGTCGGTGGTCAGGACGGATGGCTCAAGGCCGCTTCCTTTCCGACCCCTGATCCCCGACCCCCGACCCCTGTTCCCTCACTTCGGTCGCACGGTCGCGGCCCAAGCCATGAGCAGCTTTCGCTCCTCTTCGTTCTGGGCCACCGACCAGACCGTGTAGCCTTGATCGGTGAAGAAGATCCGCGCGTCGACGTATAAAAACGCCCCGTCTTTTTGCAGCTTGAGGCGCAGGTCGAGCTTTTGGTCGGGATCGAGCGTCCGGCTGTCCGGGTGCTCGATCTCGACGGTGCGATAGCCTTTCTTCGTGAACAGGCCGTGGATGCCGTTCACGTAGGTCTTGAAGGCCGCGACCTTTTGATCTTTGCCGATCAGTTTTTGTTTTTCGACGGTAATCGACACGCGCGACTTGTTCGCCGGCGTGGTGAGCAAGATCAACGTGCTGCCGGATGGGCCTGCGTTTTCGAAATCGCGCCGTTGGGCTTCGTAGCCTTTCGGAACCGGCGCGCACGAGACCATCTCGAACAGCACGACCCGCTCTTCTTCGGCTGCGCCGACGCGCGGCGCAACCGTGAAGATCGTCGTAAGGATCGTCGCGGCGAGCAAGCCGGCCACGCGCACGAGCATAACGAAGTTCCTTGTGTTTCTCCGGCGCGTGCCTATTCGGCCACGACCGGCGAGACGAGCGTGCCGATTCCGGCGATGCCGGCCTTGAGCGTGTCGCCCGGCTTGAGGAACGTGCCCGTAGCGCTGCCGACGCCGGCCGGCGTGCCGGTGCTGATGATGTCGCCCGGCTCCAGCGTCACGATGTTCGAGATGAACGCGATCACCGCGGCGACCGGAAAGATCTGCGCCTTCGTCGAGGAGTTTTGCTTCACTTGATCGTTGAGCAGTAGCTTCATCTCCAAAGCTTGCGGATCGGGGATGGCGTCGGCGCTCGTGATGCAAGGACCGATCGGGCAGAACGAATCGTGCCACTTGCCGTGCAGCCAATCGAAGAACGCATCCTTATCGCGCTTCTTGCGCGCTTCGTTCGGGCGGAACTTGCGGTTGCTGATGTCGTTGACGACGGTGTAGCCGGCGACGACGCTCAAGGCATCGCTCTCGGCGATCCCTTTGCAACGCGTGCCGATGACGACGGCGAGCTCGAGCTCCCAATCGATCGCACCGGGCGACACTTTCGGAATGACGACGGCCTTGCCGGGATCGACGAGCGTCGTCGTCGGCGGCTTCATGAAGACGTACGGGAAGGTTTCGGCGCGCTCCGTTGCGAGGCCGCCCCCTTCTTGAATGTGTTCGTTGTAGTTGCCGGCCAACAGAAAGAGCTTATTCGGATTCGGAATCGGCACATGCAGCTGCACGCTCGCCGTCGCGATCGCGGCTTCGGCAGGAAGCTTGCCGTCGTTCCGTTCGACCCATTGGCTGAGCTTCGAGGCCGCAGCGAAACCTTTCCCCTTCGGCGGGAGGAAGTCGAGCAAGTCGTCGCTCTTCAGAAGGCCGAGCTTCTCATGCGTCGCGGCTTCGTAAGCGGCGGCGCCTGCCGCGAGCGGCACGATCGACTGTTCGCCGTAGAGCCCGAGTTGCAATTTTCCTTGGTGCGTGAAGCGACACAGGCGCATGGCGAATTCTCCGAGGGCGGGTCGTGAGAGGGGAAGCAAAGGCGGGGAACGAACCGTATAGCTTCGCCGACGCGCCGCGAAAGTCAAGCAGCCGCGATGAATGCCAACGGCGACTAGCCTTTAGGCCCGTTGCGCCATTCTTTCCAGACCAATTGCGGAAACACTACGGCATCGCGCGCGTAGCGTTTGAAGAGTCGCCGCGGTTGGCCGGCGAGCCGATGCAGCCATTCGAGATTCAGTTTTTGCATCCAGAGCGGGGCCCGCGATTGCTCGCCGGCGAGAAAGTCGATCGTCGCCCCGATGCAGAGCGCCGTCTTCGCGTTGAGGCGGTCGTAGTGAGCCGCGATCCAATGCTCTTGCTTCGGCGCTCCGAAGCCGAGCACCAACACATCGGGCGCCGCGGCATTGATTCGCGCGACGATCCGTTCGTTCTCGAGCGTGTCGTTCTGAAACCCGAGCGGCGGGCTGTACGTGCCGACGACCACGGCATTCGGCCAACGCTTTGCGATGTTCACCGCGGCCCGATCGGCAACTCCCGGCGCAGCGCCGAGCAAGTAGATGCTCATGGGCCGCTCAACCGTCGCCGACGCGAAGAGCGCCGGCGCAAGATCGCTACCGGCGACCCGTTCCGGCAACGGACGCTTCAACAACCGCGAAGCCAGCACGACCGGAAAGCCATCGGCAAGAACCAGCGAAGCGTGCTTGTAGGCTGCTTGAAGACGAACATCGTCGCGCAACATCACGGCATGATCGACGTTCGGTGTCACGACGTAGCGGCAAGTGCCCGAGCCTTCCTCGATCCAATTCCACACTTGCGCCACGGCTTCGGGCATCCGAAGCGGGTCGATGTGCATTCCGAAAAGTTCTACGGTGGAGGGCATGGCGAATAGGGGTCGGGGGTCAGGGGTCGGGGGTCAGTGAGCAGAGTTCAGTTGAGCGCTAGGCTTGTTGCTTGGTTGGCCGTTTGCAGGTTGCGAGGACTTGTCGATAGACGTTCGCGACTCCTTCCGCCATGCTGCGGTCGGAAAAGCTTTCCGCTTGGCGGGCGTGGGCCGAGCTGCGGAGTTGTTGCCAATCGATCGAGCCGTCGATCACGCTCGAGATCCGCTCGGCGAGCGAACGGGCATCTCCCGGCTCGGCGATGAGGCCGTCGACATCGGCCCGCAACGCTTCGGGAATTCCTTCGACACGCGTGCCGATGACCGGAACTCCGTACGACATCGCTTCCAGTACGACCATCGGCAACCCTTCGCCGAACAGGCTCGGCAACACGAAGAGATCCATCGCCGCGAACTCCGCGGCCACGTCGCCGCGAAAGCCGCGCCATTCGATTTGTTCGCCGAGGCCGAGCCGCGCAACTTGCGCATGGATCGACCGTTCATATGCTGAGGTCTCGAAACGCCCGACGGCGCGGAGACGGATATCGATCCCTTCTCGCTTCAAGAGCGAAACGGCGTCGAGCAACACTTCCAATCCCTTACGCGGACGAAACAACGCGACGCAGCCGATCGTCCACGTGCCGACGGGAGTCGCTCGCGCCGCGAGCGGGCCGGCGAGCGGAACGCCGTTGTGCACGACATGAATCCGCTCGGCGGGGATGCCATGCTTGGCGCCGTAAGCAGCCAAGCTCTTCGACACCGCGATCGCGCCTGCAACGTGCGACGTGCTGCGACGCTCGACGACCGTGTTGAACCAATTGCGCAGCGAGTGCGTGGAGTCGTCCGACGTCGGGCTATGCAGATGATGCACCATCGGCAAACCGGTCAGCCAGGCGGTGGCGCGGCCGACCATCGCCGAGCGAACGGTGTGCGTATGGATCAATGCGCAGTTTTCGCGGCGCGCAATCTCGGCCAACGCGCGCGCCGGGCGAAGATCGAACTTGCCGCGCATCGGAGTTTCATACAGCGGCGCCCCTTGGTTGCGACGACGGAGCGGGAACTGATCCGGTTTAACCGCTGCGAACACGGTCTCGAAGCCGAATTCCGGCAACGACGCGGCGAGCAGATCTTGCACGCGTTCGGCTCCGGCATAATGCTCGCCGTTGACGATTTGCAAGACTCGGACCTTGCGGCGCGGTTCGGAACTTTCCGACTCGGACGGCGGACCGACGATGTCGGCGTCGAGGAGTGCGAGGTTCGGCATGAGCGTGCTTTCGAGACGTAATGAGGAGCGAGCCAATTCGAATATCGAAACGAGCGGGAACTAAACCGCCGACGTAATGAGCGGCGCACGCTCGGTCGTTCGCGCATTCGCCGGCCGCGTGTTCTCCGGTCGAGCAGTTCGCAAGTCGCTCGACGAGTAAGCGGCGGCGGGCGCTGCGGAAACCGGTTGTGCATCAGCCTGCGAGGGTTGCGCTTGCGTCGTCGTGGCGGAACCGTCGGGAAGGCGGGTCGTCAGCAGGAGGCAACCGATGCCGAACATGAGTCCGCCGCCGATGCCGATGCCGAGCAACGTCGTTTTGCCGGGTCCGATCGGCTTCGTTCCGGCGTCGGCTTTGTCGAGGCGCGTCAGGAGGTTCGAGGCGGCGCCGCCGGCCTGCGCGGCCCGCGCGTCGACGAGTTGCCGCTCCGATTGTTCCGCTTGCCGAGTTCGATACTGCATCTGGGAATTCAGCGAAGAATATTCGGCACGCGACGAGGCGAGGCGATCAAGCCGCCCTCGGGCCGCGGCGGCTTTCTGACGTCGATCGGCGACGAGTTCGTGAGCGACGTCGAGTTCGCCGGCTACGCCTTGCGCGGCGGCCGCGAGCTCGGCATGCAGGTGTCGGCGCACTTCTTCCTGAGCATCGAGCGAGGCCCGAACTTCGGGATGCTCGTGCGAGCGGCTGCCGAGCAACAGACTCGTGCGGAGTTGCGCGTCGATCAACCCTTCTTTAAGCCGGCGCAAAGCGGGTTGCGATTCGAGCAGGCGGTTCGGCGTGGCGAGCAAGCGCGACGAATCGGCTTGCGCGGCGCTGAGCAAGTTGTGCAGTTCTTGGTTATTGCGCTCGGCGTTCTCGGCTTGGCGCAACTCGCTTTCGAGCTCGACGACCAGCTTGCGCAGATCGCTGTCGCCGGAACCAAGTTGTTCGAGGTTGCGCAACTCGGCGAGGTCGCCGCCGATGCGCGTCTCGAAAGCGCCGAGCGTCGTGACCGACTCTTGCAAGTCACGACGGGCGATATCGACCGCGACTCCCAGCTCGCGAACCATGCTCTGAGCCTTATCGCTCCGCAGTAGTTGGAAGCGCGCGAGAAGCTCATCGGCCACGGCATCGGCCAACGCCATGGCGCGGGCCCGATCGTTATCTTTCACTTTCAAGTAGAAGACCTCGGTCGAACCGAACTCGGCCCCTTTCGGCGGCACAAGCTTCAGCGCATCGCTAAGGTCGTCGATATCGGCACCGCTCGGCCAAGCGCCGGCAGCGACCTTCGTATTCGCCGGGAGCCCGACCTTGCGCAGCGCCGCCTCGAGCACGGCGCGATTCTTAGCAAGCTCGAGCACCGTCTCTTGCACGGTCTTCATCTCCGAGAGATCGCGAAACCTGCCGGCGCCTCCTTGGTTGCCCGTCGCTTCGGCCCGGACGGTCAACGTGAGCGCCGCTTCCCAAGTTGCCGGCTTCGTGACTGCGTACAGCGAAGCGATCGCCGCGACGACGACGGCCGGCAGCGCCCAGCGCAACGGATGGCGAATGAACAGGCCGACGATATCGGAAAGTACCGGGACGGGTGCGGACATGGCAGTCTCTGCGAGGGACTTCTCAATGGGAGCGCGGTTCGGCGCGGCGAGTCGTGTGCGCGCACGGGCGCAGTGGTTCGCTATCGAAACTTAGGTCGCAAACGGGCTCGATGACGCCGGCAGAGCGCAAACCACGGTTTCGGGTCGGTTTTGAGGCGTCTTGAGGGGGGCCATGTTGCCGAATCGCAACCGACGTCGCGGAGCGTAAACACAGGAAGGAGGTCGTGTTGCGGCGTCGAGCGTGGAACTCCACGACGGCCGGAATTCGTACCGTACTCGCTTGCGTATTGCGCCCCGTAACCGAGAGTTGCGAGAGACCGTATCGCCGGGATTTTTTTTCGTGACTGCATCCCGCGACCGAGTCGGAGAGAGCCGCTAAAGGCGGAGCGAATATGACGTCAGGCAAGCATGCGCTGTTGAGCGCTTATTTCCACGGCACGCGCCCTTATCGCGCCTGGCGAAACCGGTGCGACGAGACGCGGCGGCGCGCGCCGGTGATGATCTTGTTCTACCATCGCGTGGCCGACGATCGGGCCAACGCTTGGACATGCCCGACGGAACTGTTCGCCCGGCAGATGGCGTGGTTGAAGAAGAACGTCGACGTCGTCTCGCTGAGCGAGGCGCAGCAGCGCATCCGAAGCGGCAATCCGCGCCGGGCCGTGGCCGTGACGTTCGACGACGGCTATGCCGACAACAACGACTTCGCGCTGCCGCTCTTGGTGCGCGAGAATATCCCTTGCACCTACTTCGTGACGCTGCATCATGTGCGCTACGGCGTGCCGTTTCCGCATGATGTGCGCATGGGGAAGACTTTTCGACCCAACTCGCTCGATGACCTACGCGGCTGGTCGGAACGGGGAATCGAGATCGGCGCTCATACGCGCACGCACCCCGACATCGGCAAGATCGACGATCGAACGCGATTGTTCGACGAAGTGGTCGTCGCCGGCGAAGAGCTACAACAAGCGATCGGTCGGACGGTGCGACACTTCGCCTTTCCGTTCGGCATGCCTGCGAACATGCAGCCGCTGGCGTTCGAGATGGCCTACGAGGCGGGCTACGAAGGAGTTTGCTCGGCTTACGGCGCCTACAACTTCCCGGGAGACGATCCGTTTCACATGCAACGGATCCATGCCGACGACGACATGCTCCGCTTCCGCAACTGGCTCACCGTCGATCCGAGAAAGCGCAAAGTACCGCGCTACGACTACTCGGCGAGTGCCGTGCAAACTTGGAAGCCGACCGCACCGAACGGAATGACGAAGGCCTAACGCCGCCACGATGGAAGAACACCGAAGCGCAAAGCGGCTTCTCATCTGACCTCCGACCCCTGACCCCCGACCCCTCCGAGCCAGCCATGTTCCATCGTCGTCGCCGCTTGCTTCCGCTTTCCGAGCGTGGTCCGCTCAAGGTGCTGTTCGTCATCACGTCGATGCCGGTCGGCGGGGCCGAGACGTTGCTTGTGAATTTGGTGCGGCGCATGGATCGGAGCCGGTTTCTGCCGGAGCTCTGTTGCTTGAAGGAATTCGGCCCGCTCGGCGAGGTGCTCGCGCAAGAGATTCCCGCCGTAGAGAAACTGATTCGTCATAAGTACGACTATCAGGTCGTTGGGCGGTTGTCGAAGCTGATGGTCGAGCGGAAGATCGACGCGATTGTGACGGTCGGCACCGGGGGAGACAAAATGTTCTGGGGCCGCTTGGCTGCTTGGCGCGCCGGGGTTCCCGTCGTGTTGTCGGCCTTGCATTCGACGGGCTTGCCCGACCACGTCGAGTTGCCGAACCGCCTGCTCGAACCGATTACCGACGGTTTCATCGGCTGCGCCGTGCCTCATGGGGAGTATCTGGCGCAGCACGAAGGTTGCCCGAAGAAGAAGGTGTTCGTGATCCCCAACGGGGTCGACGTCGATCGGTTCCGGCCGTTGGAGCCGAGCGCCGAACTTCGGGCCGAGCTCGGTCTTGCGGCCGGCGCACCGACCGCGGCGATCGTCGCGGCCCTGCGGCCCGAGAAGAACCACGAATTGTTCCTCCGCGCCGCGGCATTCGTCCATGCACGCATTCCGAAAGCACAATTCCTGGTGATCGGCGATGGGGCCGCGCGGCCGACGCTCGAACGGATGGCGAGCGATTTCGGCATCGGTTCGGCAGTCCGATTCCTCGGCACGCGCCGCGACATCCCGGAACTCCTCGCACACACGAACCTGCTGGTTCTCAGCTCGCATATGGAAGCGAATCCGGTGTCGATCATGGAAGGCCTAGCGTGCGGCAAGCCGGTCGTGGCGACTCGCGTCGGCTCGATTCCCGAAACGGTTCACGAAGGGGTCAGCGGGTATCTCGTCGAGCCGGGAAACGTCGAAGAAATGGGCTCGCGGATCGAGCAGTTATTTCGGGATCCCGAGCTTTGCCGCCGTCTGGGAGAAGCCGGGCGAAAGCATATCCAAGCGAATTGGTCGCTGGATCAAATGGTGGGTGGTTACGAGAGACTTATCCAGTCTATCTATCTTGGCAAAACAGCTCGCACAGCACTGAAAATGTGCAACGCGTAAATCAGCCTCTCGGTAATCAAAACCCCTGAATTACCTACTTTGGATAAGGTCGGCAATCGATCGCGTTGGTCGCCTACCGCGCAAATTCCATTCGTGCAACAAAAAAAGTTATAATATCCAAATATCGCAGTTGCTTTATACCGTGCAGTCGTCACAATCACCCTTGTCTACTTACATTTACTAATGTCAAGTTGGCGAGAGTAGTTTTGACGAACTTCGATTTCCTTGGGCTCTGACCCAAGGGTCGCTCGGTAGGCACTTGATGGATCCTCTGCATCGCCCATTCTCGGACTTTCGCACCTCGCCGCCGCATGGAAATGCGCGCGTCGAGGCAGCGTCGTTCGATGCCGCGAATGCCGAAGCTCCTCCGGCCCATCATGCAGCCCAGCCGCTTTCCCAACGGATGATCGCAGGCCTGACGTTTCTGTTGCAGGCCCGAGAGTATGCCGACGACGTGCAAACCGACCATTGGGACTTCGCGCTCGAGCTGCGCGAACTCCGTTCGGTCGACCTCATCAATTCCGATCTCCGCTGGCTCGTGATGAAGGGCTATGTCGAGCATGCCCGCGAAACGACCTTGCCGGGCGAATCGCAACGGTCGTTCCGTCGCACCAAAGGACTCTCGTTTACGAAGCAGACGTGCTTCGTGCTGACGGACTCCGGCGTGGAAGCGGCGCATGCGTTGGGGGTGTTCGAAACGCAAATGGATCATGTGGCGGACGCAACTCCGCCGCAGGCCGAGCCGGCAGCGAAGAAGGTTGCGCCGCCGCCGGCAGCCGAACCTGCGCCGCGCGTGCTACCGCGCTGGGACGGTGACATGCAAGAGCTGCGCGTCAACGGCGTGATCGTGAAGCAGTTCAAAGTACCCGCGCCGAACCAAGAGATGATCCTGTCGGCCTTTCAAGAAGAGAACTGGCCGGTTCGGATCGACGATCCGTTGCCGCCGCATCCGGATCAAGATTCCAAGCGTCGGCTACACGATACGATCGTGAGCTTGAATCGGAACCATAAATCGCGTTTCATTCGCTTTATGGGAGACGGGACCGGCGAAGGAGTTCGTTGGACGCTCATAGCCGATGAGGCCGCAGCGCGCGTCGACGAGTAATCTTAAACCGTGACGCTCGCCAGCGATTGAAAATCGGGGTCGTGGCGCACGAGGTCGAAGTCGGATTCGCCGGCGATGAGGTCGCGGTAGTCCGGGTCGCGGCGCAGGGCCTCGCTGAGGCACTGGATGGCTTGTTCCTTATTGGGAAGCAGGCTCCAGTAGCACGCCAAGTTGTAGTGCAAGATCGCCAAAGAATGGTCGATCTCCAGGGCCTTCTGCATCGCGTCGATCGCCAAGTCGATCCGGCTGACGCGCTTATAGCACCAAGCCAGCGCGAGATAGATATCGATCTTGCTGGGGGCCTTATCGGCCGACGCCTGCAATGCTTCGATCGCTTCGGAGAACCGGCCTTGCGCTCGAAACGCTTCGCCGAGCAGATACAACTGCTTGCCGTGAAACGTACCGGGCTCGTCGATTTTGCCGAGCGTTTCGACGGCTAAATGAGGCAATCCGAGCTCGAGGTAACCCTCTGCTTCGCGGAGCAAGCGTTGGTAGCGAATTCGATTGAGCGACACGAACGATGTCCTTCTGCTCGATGCCTTCCTTCTCTCTCACTCCATTCTACACTCGATGCAAATCCCGCCAATGCGTCTCTCTCCGCTAATCCCCTTATCGACCGGACCACGCCGACGCATCAGGAGGAAATCGCGAGCATCGTACGAACGCGCTGCTTCGGCGCTAAGAGAAAACCGCGAGAAATTTACGAAGGCCTACTAACTGAATTCAAATACTTGCTTTGCGTGCAACTTCGCTTTCTCGATGAAGGATGCGTAAACCCGACGCGGTGGTTCGACGTCGCTAAGTGTCGTGTGGAAGTGTCGTGCTTGCAGCCTCGGTATCAGCTGTGATGCAAGAAGGATGCGAACAATATATCGAGCGAGGTTAAGTCGCGACCGGTTGCAGCGTTTCGCGATAGCGATCGGCCAAAGTCGCCGCCGGGGCTTCGAGATGCAACACCGGGGCAAACTCCAAGAACTCGTGGTCGACCGCTTCGAGCAGTTCTTCGGGCGACTGCCCGCATTCGCCTCCGATTCGGCGGTAGTAGTCGTCGAACTTCGCCCCTTGCGTCCAGACGCTATCGACCCCCGACGGTAGGAGAGAGGACAGCGCCACGATCGACGCGGCATTCGCACCCGGCGATTCTGCGACGAGCGTTTCGAGCATCGTGTGCCTGCGAATAAGATCGGCGAAGGTTGCCGGGAGGTTCCATTGCCCGACGAGCCGCGCGGCCGCTTCGCCGTGGTTCCAGCCGAACACCGCTTCTTCCAACTGCGCCAGTGCGAATCCGCGCTTGCAACGGGCCTCGATCAATACGCCGTATTCTTTCGGCAGCGCTTTCGCCAACAACGGGATCGCCATGTCTTGCAACAGCGCGGCGGCGAAGAGATCTTCCGCTTCTTTCAGCCCCAGCAACTTCGCGAAGGCCCGCGTGAACAAGCCGCGGCGCAGCGAATCTTGCCGTAAGCATTTCAAGTCGAAGGGGCCCGACTTCGGATTCGGCATCACGCTGAACACGGCGGTCCAGAGCACGAAGTTCTTGATGGCCCGCGCGCCGACGAGGCTGATCGCCAGCTTCACGCTGAGGATCTCGCGACCGAACGCGAAGTACGACGAGTTGATGAACTTCAACACCTGCGCTGCGAGAGCCGGGTCGGCTTCGATCGGCACCGCGTATTCGCCGGCTCCGTTGTCGGGATTCTTCGACAATTCCAAGAGCCGCATGGCGCTCTGCGGCAAGGCGGGCAACTGCTGCCCTTGCAGCAAGCGATCGAGATCCATCGGCTGTACGGGAGCTGACATGAGCGGCTTCTCCAAGTCGAGACCGACGGTGCGAGCGGCGGCAGGACGGCGATGACGTGACGACCGGCAGATGCATTCTCGTTTCACGATGGGTCGCATTGAAAACGTACGTCACGAGGGCTCGGCGAGCAAACTTGGCGTAAGAGTGCCAGACTCGGCCATCGTGCTGCGCAATTGTCGTGCTGCACAGGTGTTGCCGAAACGCCACGCGCTGTTGTCGTTTCACCGCAGCGGATGCCGACGCCAATCGCCCGAGCCGGCGCCTTTTTTCTATTAAGCCTCGCGGGAGCGGCGACTTACGAACAGCCGGCGCGAATCCACGCGCGGCGCGGCGCGAGCGTTGCAAAATGCTTGGCCCAGACCCTTCCGAAATCTCACGGCCTCGCCAAGGAACCGTCGTGCGTACCATCTGCGGCATTCTGCTCATCGCGGCGAGTCTTTACGGCGGCTGGTTTCTCGGCAAGCAACGTGCCGAAAGAGCCGAAGCCAACGCCGCGGCCGAGGCTCGCTCGCTCGCCGGCCGTGCGGATGGAAGCGAGATCGTCGCCGCGGCCGAAGCTTGGAAGCGCTACCGCGAGAAAGTCCGACTCGGAGTGAGTTGCGAAGGAGATTCCGGCCCGCACCCGCTCGTCGTCGCCGCGGCGCTCGGCGTCGTGGCTTGGTATGTGTTGCGCAATGGGATGAAGCAGCCTGTGCTGGGTGCTCGATGATCCGTGCTGCGAACGAGCCTGCATGGGCAGCTTAATCGTCGTGCAGCTTCCGTAGCCGGCCCGAGGTGCGCAAGATCCACTGCACGCGCTCGAACTCGTTGAGCCAGTCTTGAACGACCTCGGCTTGCTCCGATTCGCCGGGGAGCACGATTCCCGTCGGGCAGGATTCGCCCGAAAGCTTCGCGACCGCCTTGCGATACGCCGACAACGTCCGGTCGCCGTACATGCCGACTTGAAAATTGTCTTCGCTCACGAAGAGCAACACCGGCACCCGAGCGCCGCCGCAGACGCTCAATTTCTCGCCGAGGTCCGGGTTGTCGTCTCGATCGAAGTATTTGATGTTGATCGTCGACGTCGCTTGCGCGAAGTGATCAAAGATCGGGCACTGATTCACGCAGTCGCCGCACCATGCACCGGCGAAACAAAACACCTTCATCTCGCGCGTGAACGATCCGAGCAGCGCGCGTTGCGCGGGCGTGAGCTTGATCGCCGCATGCATCTTGGCCCAGCGATTCTGATGCTCAGCCGTGCCGTACTTCGTGAGGAAGGCGTCGTAGGAAAGACCGGATTCGAATTTGGTGGCGAGGTTCATGGGAGAAAGAGGGGTCAGAGGTCAGGGGTCGGGGGTCAGAGGGGGAAACGCAGAAGTCAGAATGCAAAATGCAAAAGTTCGGAGGTGGCAAGTGTTCGGCGGTTGGTCACGATCACGTCGGCCTCGGGTCGTCTCCAACTGACCACCGACCACTGATCACCGACCACTATTTCTTCTTCCCCTTCTGCTTTTCTTCCTTCATCATTCCCGCCGCGCGCCACATGTACCAGCTGGCGACTGAGCGGAAGGGGCGCCATTTCTCTCCGTGCTCGGTGAGGGCGGCGATCGTCGGGGGGGCTTCGAGGGCGTAAGTGTACATGAACCCTTGCCGTACGCCGAGGTCGGCCACCGGCAGGACGTCGGGCCGCCCGAGCGAGAACATCAATAACATCTCGGCCGACCAGACGCCGATGCCGCGCACCTGCGTCAGCCGTTCGACGATCTCTTCGTCGCTCATCGCGCGCAGCTTACGCGGGGTCGGCACCGTGCCGTCGAGCGTCTTCGCGGCAAGGTCGCGCACGGCCAGCACTTTATTTCCCGACAGGCCGGCCGCGCGGAGCGACTCCGTCGAGAGAAGCAGCAGCGCTTCCGGATCAGGCTTCTTCGTGGTGACGAACAGCGCATGGACCCGGCCGAGAATCGTCGCGGCGGCCTTGCCCGAAAGCTGCTGACTGACGATGGCCCGCAACAGCACCTCGAACGGGTCGATCGTCTTTGGCGGCTTCAGGGTAAACGGCCCGGCCGCGCGAATGATCGCCCCCAGATCTCGATCTCGCTTCCGCAAGTGGGCGATCGCTTCGTCGGGATCGTAGGTGAGCATGGGAGCGGCAAGGGGTCAGGGGTCGGAGGTCAGGAGAGAAAGCAGAAAGCAGAAGGAAGAGGGTAATGAGGACCACGAACATTAAAACCACGAACGAGGAACCACGAACCGTGAAACATTGCACACCGTGCAATATCCCGTATCCTATCGTTCTTGGGTCGATTGCGTCTATCGACCGTTTGATTTGGAATTGGTTTGCGATCTTTTGCCTCCCTCGCTTTCGGAAGCCCGCGCACTTATGAAATTCGCCATTTGCAACGAGACCTTTCAAGACATGCCGTTCGAGCAGGCGTTTGCCTTCGCGCGCGACTGCGGCTACACGGGAATCGAGATCGCGCCGTTTACGATGGCCCTCGATGCACGCGACATCTCGGCCGCGAAGCGTGTCGAAGTGCGCCGGCAAGCCGAAGCGGCCGGGCTCGACGTGATCGGCCTCCACTGGCTGCTCGCCAAGACGACCGGCTACTATCTCACGACACACGACGAAGCGGTGCGCCGCAAGACGAGCGACTATCTCATCGAGTTGGCCCGACTCTGTCGCGATCTCGGCGGCTCGTTGATGGTGTTCGGTTCGCCGCTGCAGCGCAACGTGCTGCCCGGCGTTTCGATGGAGCAAGCGCTGGGCTTCGCCGCCGAAACGATCGAGCGCGCCATGCCGACGCTCGAAGAGTTCGACGTGACGCTCGCCATCGAACCGCTCGGCCCCTCCGACGGCAACTTCCTGAACACGGCCGCCGAAGGAGTACGGCTCTGCGAAATGATCGGCTCGTCGCACTGTCGCCTGCACCTCGACTGCAAAGCGATGTCGAGCGAGGCGATCCCAATTCCTGATCTCGTCCGAAAATACCGTCGCGAGATGGTTCACTTCCACGCCAACGACCCAAACCTGCGCGGGCCCGGCATGGGAGCGCTCGACTTCGTGCCGATCTTCGAGGCGCTGGCCGAGATCGACTACCGGGGCTGGGTCTCGGTCGAAGTGTTCGACTACACGCTCGGGTCGGAACGGCTCGCGAAGGAAAGCATCGACTATATGCTCAGCACCGTCGATAAGGTCGGGGCGTAGGGGTCCTAGATGCGAGCTATATAGCCCACGTCGCGAAGCCTTCGGAAGAATCGAGCTTATCATAAGCTGCCATAAAGGCCTCGCTGCAATTCCGGCAACCATGTGGATGATTGGCATGCGTGTCGTTGCCGCACACAGGGCAGGCATTTTTGCCATTCAGGCAACCCGCACTGATTTGACCGTCGTTCAACGTGGCAAGCGCTATGATCGCGGTTTCATATTCGTCGACCCCGGCGAGAATATAGGACGCCTGCTTGGTGAATCGAACGCGCGTCAATTCACGCATCTCTACAAAAAGTGGCAAGCATTTCGACAGCAATTCAGCTCGAATCTTGCTCGATGAAATGGACATGTGCTGTCCAATAACCTTCACTGCTTCGCAAAGTGCAGACGCACGCAATATGTACTGCGCTTACGACAGGTCGAGCATTGCATCGTTCCCCGTACGCCAATCAAGCAGCGAAAGAAAAGCCCTACTTCGCCCCTTCGTTCGCCTTCATCTCGGCGAGGTGCTGAGCCGTGCCCACCAGCCGGTCCCAGTTGGCCCGGATGTAGTCCGGCGGGCCGCCGCTTTGCGCCACGGCGATCGCCACTTGCTCGGTCGGGACCATTTCGATCGCGTCCCACGGGCAGACCGTCAATTCGTACGGGTTCGTCTTCTTCTGCGGGATATGGACGCACACTTCGCAACCGACGCACCGCTCCAGGTCGATCTGGCACCAACTCTGCAGGTTGTGGAATTGGTCGTATTGCTGCAGTTTGATGATGCAGTCGACCGGACAGACCTCGAGACACGACTCGCAGCCGGTGCAATTGTCGGCATTGATGACGGCGAGTTCTTTCGGCAGCTTTTTACGAGGGCCCTGTTTGGCCATCGGCAAATTCCTTCGGTTCGGGCAGTGACACGTGTATGTCGCTTGGCAAAGCTATGCAGACGGTGAATCATAGGAAGAAATTGGCCGGAGTCCAACCAAGGATGCGGCGGAAATCCCCTAAATTCGCAAAGAGTTCGACTTTGCGAAAGCCGTTCCGAGCCTACTCGCTGCCTCCTCAAAAGAGCGGACTCAAAGCTTAGAATCTAACCAAAGCCGACTACAACCATTTATAGCCAAAGTCCACTATAATTTGCTATAATTCACTATAAGTTGTTATAAATTGCATCATGGATCCCATCAAAAATCCGTTTTCACCAGGTGCCGGAGCGCCGCCGCCAGAGTTGGTGGGGCGCGATCCTGTTTTGGCTGAAGCACGTATCTTGCTTGGCCGAGTCAGGCAGAAACGCCCTGAAAAAAGCATGCTACTGACGGGCCTGCGCGGGGTCGGTAAGACTGTTTTATTGAATGAGATCGAACGGTTAGCCCAAGCCGATGGCTATCGCACGATCGCCGTCGAAGCCCACGAAGAGAAGCCTCTGGGGTCGTTGATCGCACCCTACCTGAGGAAACTGCTATACGAACTCGATCGAATGGCCGGAGTCGGCGATAAAGTAAAACGCGGGCTCGCAGTCCTACGAAGTTTCGTCGGTGCCTTGAAGGTCACGGTCGACGACATGACCTATGGGCTGGATATCGATCCGGAGAAAGGAACCGCCGACAGCGGCGATCTGGAAATCGATCTTCCGAGTGTTTTCGTAGCGATCGGTGAAGCCGCGGAGAACCGTAGGACAGCCGTCGCGATTTTGATCGACGAAATTCAATATTTTAGTAGCAAGGAACTGGCCGCCATCATCATGGCGATGCACAAGATCCAGCAACAACAACTCCCGGTCGTTCTGCTCGGCGCTGGGTTGCCGATCTTGCCGGGACTTGCGGGCGATGCCAAGTCATACGCGGAGCGTCTGTTCTCCTTTCCCGACATCGGTGCGCTGTCGGAGAACGATTCTGCAAGAGCATTGCGCGAACCGGCACAGGCTGCCGGGGTCGTATTCGAGCAGACGGCACTCGATGAAGTTTATCGACTCACGAAAGGCTATCCGTACTTCGTGCAGGAATGGGGCTACCAATCATGGAACTCGGCTCCAGCCAGTCCCATCACGGTCGATGTCGTTCGTAACGCTACGGCAGCTGTGATTCCTCGACTAGATAAAAACTTTTTTCGGGTACGGTTCGACCGACTCACGCCTGGAGAAAAGAATTATCTACGCGCAATGGCGGAACTCGGCTCCGGGCCGCAGCGAACGGCAGACATTGCCGAGAAGTTGAACGTAAAAGTGACAAGTCTGGGGCCGGTGCGAGCCAAGCTCATTCAAAAAGGAATGGTCTATAGCCCTGCTCATGGTGATATGGCATTTACGGTTCCGCTCTTCGATGAATTCATGATTCGAGCAATTCCCGATTTTCAGCGATAAGTCCGTTTTAGTCAGCGTTACCAGGGAACTTCATGATGGCGACAAACAAATCAGCGAACCGGACGAAAACCGAGAAAAAAGCGAAAGCCCCGAAGCTTGTCGTAAGCGGTGAGCCGCGCGTCGCGACGGTGCGCCCCATCGCCGAAAGCGAAGCGTCGGGCCGGGTCGCCGAAATCTTCGCCGACATCAAGCGAACGAAGAACATCAACTTCGTGCCGAACATGTGGCGCGTGCTGGCCGTGAATCCGCTGGAGTTGGAATTGGTTTGGACGAGTTTGAAGCGGCTCATGCATCCGGAAGCCGAAGGACGCAAGGGGCTGCTCGATCCGCAGACGCGCGAGATTATCGCGCTGGCGGTGTCGGCCACGAACGGCTGCGCTTATTGCGTCAACTCGCACACGACTGCGCTTCGCAAACTCGGCCTCTCGACCGAAGCGCTCGGCGAAGTGCTGGCGATCACCGGCCTGTTCAACATGACGAACTCACTGGCCGAAGGCTTCCAAATCGAGCCGGACGTGCTGCCGCCGCTGTGAAAGTCAGAAGTCGGAATGCAGAAGGCAAAAGTACGGAGGCGTGTTGTGCGGCGACGATCGGTTTGATCGTGAGCCTATTTCCGTCGTTTTGCATTTTGCATTTCTACTTCTGACTTTCCGCAAAGGGCGCACGCCCTTCATAGTTTCCCGGCGGGTCGTAGTTGCAAACGATCACGGTCCAGCCTTTGAACTCGCCGACCTGCACGACCGCTTTCCCCGCGCCGATCTTCGTCGTCTTGCTCCAAACCAGTTGCGTGTAATGGCCGGCCTTGAATTCGGCGAAGTCGGTGGGAATCGGCATTCCGGCGACGTAGTCTTTCTTTTCGGCATACCAACCTTGTGCGCCGTCGGCCGGGCCGTAGTCGGGCGAATTGCCGATCGCTAAATTTTCCCCATAGATCTGCTTCGCCGCTTGGGGCTCAAGCGGCGCGGTTTCCGACGTGGCGACGTCGTACGGCCGATGTTCGAACTTACCGGTCGCTGCGATGTGGTCGGCCCATTGCTGCGCGAACGCCGCGACCTCGGGCGACCACCGGACCGGCCCGACGCCGACCTCTTTCCGCGCGGCATCGTGAAACGCAACGAGCGTTTGCGACTCGGCAGCCGAGAGCCGCGAGGGGGGAAGCACGACAGGCGCGCCCGTTGCGGCCGGGGCGACAGGTTCTTGCGCCACGGCCGACGTCGCCACGATGAGCATCGCCGCGAGAAATGCATCGGCAAGGAACAGCGCGAGCGTAGGAATAGAACGCATGAGTCGCTCCCGCTGCGTGAATGAAAATCGGCGGTCAATTACTCTACGCAACCGGTGCGCCGATGGCTCGCGCGAGCCCGCAATTTGGGTTTTGCGTTTTGCATTTCTTCCCCCAGAGCGGTACGATAAAACGCGAATGTGTTGTGGGGCGAGCGCAAGTCGTTGGCCCGGTTGATTTTCAAGAGACAACCCGAATCGTCGGCTGCAGGCCGTTTGGTGCTCCCTTCCTTGCGAACGGACGCCAATGGCGCCGGGCGGGAACGAATTCGGCCCTTTTTCGTTACGGAGATGTGCTTCGCTATGACCCAGATCGAACAAGCCCGCGCCGGCGTCGTGACCCCGGAAATGGAATTCGTGGCGAAGCGCGAAGAGCTTGAACCGGAATTGGTGCGCGACGAAGTGGCGCGCGGCCGGATGGTCATTCCGGCCAACAAAGTGCATCTCACGAAGAATCTCGAACCGATGGCGATCGGCGTGGCCGCGCGCTGCAAGATCAACGCCAACATCGGCAATTCGGCCGTGACGAGCGATATCGCTTCGGAACTCGAAAAGCTCCACACGGCCGTGCATTACGGCAGCGACACCGTCATGGATCTTTCGACCGGCAAGAACATCGACGTGATTCGCGCCGCGATCATCGACAGCTCTCCCGTGCCGATCGGCACCGTGCCGATCTACCAAATGCTCGAAGAGCTCGGCGGCAACATCGAAGACATGCGCCCCCAGCACTTCCTCGACATGTGCGAGCATCAGGCGAAGCAAGGGGTCGACTACATGACGGTCCATGCCGGACTCCTCTACGAACATCTGCACCTCACGACCAAGCGCGTGACGGGCATCGTCAGCCGCGGCGGATCGCTCATCGCGAAGTGGATGATGACGCATCGGAAGCAGAACCCGCTTTATGAATCGTTCGAGGATCTCTGCGACATCTTCAAGCAATACGACGTCACATGGAGCCTCGGCGACGGCTTGCGTCCCGGCAGTATTGCCGATGCCAGCGACGAAGCGCAATTCGCCGAGCTCGACGTGCTCGGCGAGCTTACCGAGCGCGGCTGGAAGAAGGGGACGCAAGTCATGGTCGAAGGGCCGGGCCATGTGCCGATGGACCAGATCGACATGAACGTGAAGCGCCAGATGAAGGTTTGCAAAGAGGCGCCGTTCTACGTCCTCGGCCCGTTGACGACCGACATCGCTCCCGGCTACGACCACATCACCAGCGCGATCGGCGCGGCCTTGGCCGGCTGGAGCGGCGCGGCGATGCTCTGCTACGTGACGCCGAAAGAACACCTCGGCCTGCCGGATCGTGAAGACGTCAAGCAAGGGGTGATCGCGTACAAGATCGCGGCCCACGCGGCCGATCTCGCGCGACATCGCAAAGGTTGCCGCGAGCGCGACGACGCGCTGAGCCGTGCCCGCTTCACGTTCGATTGGAACGAACAGTTCCGCTTGTCGCTCGATCCGGAAACGGCCCGCCGGATGCACGACGAAACCCTGCCGCAAGAGACCTTCAAGAGCGCGCATTTCTGCAGCATGTGCGGGCCGAAATACTGCTCGATGAAGATCACGGAAGATATCCGGAAGATGGCAGTGGCGGGGGACCTGAGCGTGAAGGAAGAGGCGGCAGGGAAGAATTTGTTGACGCTGAATGCGGGGTCGTAACAGCAATGTTGCGTGTCGCAAAAATTTTGCCTATCCAGCAATGTTGATTTCAGGCTTCGTCGTGTAGGTGAACACGCGGAACGGGCCGCGCGAGCGAGCCGTGCCGGTGAACGAAGCGGTAATGCGATCGGCTTCGCTTCGCAGTTCGCCGATCGCGAGATCGCTCGACGAGACGACTTGGCAGCAGGGATGTTCGCCGTCGGCACCCGCTTCGACCGCCGACAGCGCACGGCAGCGGGCATGCAACAGATGGATCATGCCGATGGCGGCGTTTCGCTCTTTGGTTGATGCCGAGCCTGCGTCATCGTCTCGCGAGGCCGTGAGAAACGCCTGCACCGCCGACTGCACCGAAGCATCGCCGGGCGAGACCTCATGCACCGTCGTCTGACACGGCCAAGAGTCTTGCGGCGAAGGATCTTCGACGCGCACGGCCAAGTATTGCACCGGCCGGCGATGGACAAGCTCGTAGCGCCGCGCGCACGACGCGAGTGCGAGATTCTGGCTCCGGACATGCACGATCTGGTCGCCGCCGCGGCGATAGTCGAGCGGCAACGACTCCAATAGTTTTCGATCGAGCAGTTCATCGTAAGCGGAGCCTTCTCCCTTGAGATCGGCCCCGAGCCCGCGCACGACGATCGCCGCAAACCGAACCTCGGCCGGCAAATCGAGCTCTTCATTCAATTGCCGAATCAGCGGAGCGCCGGGCATGAGCGACGTGGCCCGAGTGCCGAGCCAATCGCCGAGATGCGTCGCGAGATCGGAGCCGAGATGCGGCGTGCCGATCGTGATCAGGCTGCGCACATCGCCGGCATAGCGAATGCCCGGCAGCGCGCTTTGCAAATACGTTCTCGCCACAATCCCGCCGGCGCTATGCGCCACGATCTGCGCGCTCGGGCGACCGGTCGCTCGACGAAGTTCCTTCAAGCACTCCGCCAACTCGAGCGCTTTGATGCCGAGCCCGTCGATACGAGCCGAATCCGAGAACTCCAAGACGAAGAGATTCGGTTGCGTTGAGGCGTTATCTGTCGTCGCCGCTGCGAGAGCCTCGGGAAGTTCCATGCGCCCTTTCTTGGTAGTCACCGTGCCGCCGTAGCGATAGCCTTCGCGCACCAGCGCGCCGAGCATGCCGGTGTAAGTCGGCGACTCGCCTGAGCTTTCGGAACTCGCCGCGATCCGTTCGCCCCAAATCGGCAGCGGATTCGCAAGATCGTAAGTCATCCCGCCGACGAGCAGCACGAACGGCTGCAGTGGCGAAGAGTTCTGCTTCCCGTCGGGCTCATCGGCCGATGCCGTGTTCGGCATCGCGTTCCCTATGAAGAGAATCTCGACGAGAACGACCGAGATCACCGCCAGCTTCATGCAAGCAGAGGACATGACGCGACACCTAAGTGAGAGGCAGTGCGCACCGCAGCCGTTGATCGTAAGGCTCGCACCACGATTTCGCAATCATCCTCACCACTTCGACGGAAACGCCGCCGAAACACGCTGCTAGCTCCGGCGGTGCCACTCTAAGCCGGCGGGAAGATCATCCGCGGCGAATTCAAAATGCACCACACGGCGATGCCCCGGCACGCGCGCCGGCGACGAAGCATGCACGAGCAGCGGACGGAACGCAAGGATCGCCCCTCGGGCAGCGAGGCACTCGACCGCAGGGTGCTGCACTTTCCACGCTTCGATCTCATCCGCAGTGAGTCGGCCATGGAGATGACTGCCGGGAAGCACACGCACCGGGCCGTTGTCGACATGGCAGTCGTCGAGATGCACACGCACGGCGAGCATCCGCGTGAGCACTTCGACCGGCGGCTGCACATGCACGATCCCTTCCTTAACCGACCAGGGGCCGAAGTCGGCCACGTCGACGCGGTGCTGCACCGTGATCGTGAGGTCTTGATGCCACGCGACTTTCCAATTGGCCCGCTCGGTCTTATCGAACAGCAACGCGCGAGCCACGAAGCACCTCGGGCCAAGCACGGACTCCGCCACGCGCCGCACGCTCGGATGAATCGCCAAAGTCCGGATCCCGGCCGAGATCGCCAATGGATCACGCATGCCGCCGCGCCGCTTCGCTTCGACCACGGCCGTTTCAGCGATGATTTCGTCCAACAAATCAGGCTCGATGATCGCGGGAGTCGTTGCCCAGCCGTGCTGATCGATCTGTTGTCTAAGCGTATCGAGATTAGAAGTGTCGGCCGGCATGGCGTAATTTAATTCCTGCGCTCCGATATACCGCTTCGGAGATATTCCGCGATCATTTCATTCGGTTCTTTGCCTTCGTAAAAAACATCGGTTCCGTCACGAAGCCAAATAACTCGCAGCGGTTTCCGTGGGCTTCTCTCCGCCAAAGTTTTAAGATTGCCGGAATCAGCTGTCCAATCGACTTCGACACGAGCGCGCAACTCTTCAAACGTCCATGGGCGGCCTTCCTTCGTAGTGAGTTCTTCGAAGTCGTCCTGAAGATCGCTCCAGTCTTTAGGCCAAACAAGATCGTTCGCATCGAGATGATGGATCACAAGATCGGCGACCCACCACACGGCGTAGGCATCTCCTACTATCGACTTCACACGATGGTAGGCATACCACACACCGCCGGCCAACACCGCCACGATTGCGATCGCGATGAGGTAGCGTCGATTCATGAGTTACGCCGCCAAGCGCGTGTCGGCGAGTTCCGTGTCGCGTTGTAAATGCTTTGCGCCGAGGATCCAGAACACGCCGGAAAAGAGAATCGCGACGCTTACGGCGGCGAATCCGTAGTTCATGTTGCCGTCGTTGCGGCCGTTGATCCAGCCGATGAGCAGCGGCGAGATCGCATCACCGAGCGCGTGAATGACGAAGATGTTGAACGCGAAGGCCGAAGCCCGCACCGCCGGATGCACGACGTTGGCGAGAATCGTGTTCGAGGGACCGGTGTTGAAGAACAAGCAGAACTCGGCCAAGAAGATGAGCCCCCAGGCATAGGGAAACGGCGTCACTAACACCGCGAGAAACAACGGCCAACCCAACAACATGCCGATGCCCGAGACGAGAAAGTAGGAGCCGGAGTAGCGCGTGCGGAGCTTATCGCCGACGTAGCCGCCGAGCAGCGTGGCGGTGAGTCCGGCGACGGCCGTGATCGCGCCGAACGTGAAGCTCACGCTCCCGAGGTCGCCGCCGTTGCGGAAGCGATGCACGTAGTCGGGCATCCAATACGAGATGCCGCCGACGGCGAACGTCATCATCGTCATCCCGAGCGTGTTCAGCAGATACGACGGAGTCTTAAGGAAGACGAGATAGTCGGCCAATTTGGCCGCACGTTTCGGCGCAGTCGCTTGAGCGCCGCCGCGCGACGGCTCGCGCATGAACAACGCCCAGACGCCCAGCAAGATGCCCGGCACGACGGACAGATAGAACGCCCAGCGCCAGTGAGAATGCTCGGCCATGAGGCCGCCGAAGGTGTAGCCCAAAGCGCTGCCGACGGGAATCGCGACGTAGAACCAAGCCAGCACGCTGCCGCGCCGCTCGACGGGATAAAGGTCGGCGATGATCGTCGGCGCGGCGGGCCCATACGCCGCTTCGCCGATGCCGACGAAGATGCGCGTGACGAGCAACATCGTAAACGTCTGAGCAAGGCCCGACGCTCCGGACGCGAGGCTCCACACGATCACGCCGCCGGCCACGATCAACCAGCGCGACATCCGATCGGCCATCCAGCCGAAGATCGGCGAGGCGATCATGTAAGAGATCATGAACGCGAGCGCAAGCGAGCCGAGTTCGGCGTCGGCATGTTCGCCGCCGTTGGGAAAAAACTCCGCACGGAGTTTCGGGATGACCGCCGCGAGCACGTAGCGGTCGACGTAGTTCATCAGGTTGATGAGCAACAACAACGCGACGGCGAAGCGCGGATTCGGGCCGCCGGCCGAGAGCTTAATGGGGGACGATGGTGCGACTGGCGACACGGTGATGCTCCGACGACGTGGCAGACTCAAACCGCGAAAGCAGACGGCTACGGTTGTCGCATGTTTGCCGCCGGCGAGAAAGAGGAGCCTGTCGCGAGGGGCATAGGAGCAATCCCGCAGGCCGCGAAATTGCGAGCGCCGCGTTAGCTGCGCGGGCGGGTGAGCATGTCGACGCCGATGATCTGGTTCAGGCTGCCGCTGCGGAAACCTTCGAGATCGAGCGTGATGAACTTGAAGCCGAGGGTGCGCAAATGCTCGACGAGGTCGCGCCGCAGTTGCGGTTCGGCGAGTCGGGCGATCGCTTCGGCCGGGACTTCGAGCCGCGCCAAGTCTCCCTTATGGTAGCGCACGCGCAGCTCGCGCAGACCGACGCTGCGCAGATATTGCTCGGCGCGGTCGATCATCGCGGTTCGCTCCGGCGTGACCTCTTCGCCGTACGCAATCCGGCTGCTGAGGCACGGCGAGGCCGGTTTGTCCCACACCGGAAGTTGCCAATGCGCGGCGAGCGCGCGAACGTCGGCCTTCGTCAACCCGCATTCGATCAACGGGCTCAACACCCGATGTTCGCGGGCCGCGGTCATGCCGGGCCGGTAATCGCCCCGGTCGTCTAGGTTGGCACCGTTGACGACGATCGCGTCCGGGAACATCGCGACGAGCTCCTCGAGCCGCGTGTAGAGTTCGGTCTTGCAGTGGTAACAGCGGTCGGGCCCATTGGCGAGGTAGGCCGGCTGGTCGAACTCGCGCGTCGCGACGATCTCGTGGCGAATGCCGATCCGCTCGGCCAAGCGCCGGGCCTCTTCGAGCTCGCCGGCGGCGAGGCTCGAGCTGTTGCCGGTGACGGCCGTGGCCGCTTCGCCGAGCGCGAGACGGGCCGCTTGCGCGACGACCGTGCTATCGACGCCCCCCGAGAAGGCGACCACGCACCGGCCGAGGCCGGCCATAAACGAAACCAGCCGATCGCACTTCGCCGCAACCTCTTGAGGAAGGTCGGTGGAAGCAAGATCGGCCGGTTTCAGTTCTTCGAGCATGACTACTTCAGAGCGAAAAAAATCCTCCACCGTAATGCCGTGGCGACGCGGTTTTCGAGAGCCCGTTTAACCGTAGAAACGGTGGGCACACCGGTCCTCGGGTTGTGTGATCCGTCCGCTTGATCCGGAAACTCCGAAGAGCCCGGGCGTCGGCTATACACGCGGCCGAGAACGTTCTTCAGGCACCCAACGGACTTATTATAGGCTCCCCGGAAAATGAGGCGACTCAGCACGAACATGGCAGAGGACAGGGGAATGGTAGTGGAACGCCGGGATAAAGGCAAGGAAACGTGCTACTACGTGCGCACTTCCGGATGGATCCATGGTGCGCGGTAGGGGCGGCGTAGGCGTTCGTTGGCTTTTTCGTCGCCGCGGATGTTTCCTGCTGCGATGTCCCAGTGGAGCGTGCGGCCGAGGTCGGACGAGAGATTGGCGAGGATGCAGCTGGCGGTCGAGATGTGGCCTTGCTCGATGTCGGCGACCGGCTTGCCGCGCGTGTCGATCGCTTGCAGCCAATCGCGCATGTGGCCGCGAATCGCCGGCGCGACTTGCTTCTCCAAGTCCTTCTCGTCGCGGTCTTCGGGATACTTATCCAGCTCCATCACGACGTCGCGATGGATCGGGTCTCCCTTGTTCGGAATGAAATCGTAGCTGTTCACGCTGGCCTTCAGCGTTCCCTGATCGCCGTAGAGGGTCGCGCCCCAAGGATATTGCGGATCGGGCGCGCTCCCCCAAGTGCGATGTTGCCACACTACCTCGACGTCGCCGAAGTCGAACACGGCCGATTGCGTATCGCTGATGTTCGCCTTGCTTTGCTTGTCGACTAAGATGCCGCCGCTCGAACTCACCGACTTCGGCCAGCCGAGGTCGAGCATCCAGCGCACCGTGTCGAGCATATGGATACACATATCGCCGACGATGCCGTTGCCGTATTCCTGGAAGTAGCGCCAACGACGCGGATGTACGAGGCTGTTGAACGGCCGCATTGGGGCCGGACCGGTCCACATCTCGTAATCGAGATTCGCCGGCGGAGCGCTGTCGGGCACGCTCTGATTCGAGCGCATGTGATAGTAGCAGTAAATCTCGACGAGCCCGACTTTGCCGAGCTTGCCCGGCCGCACGATTTGGTCGCGAGCTTCGATCAGGTGCGGTGTGCTGCGGCGCTGCGTGCCGACTTGCACGACCCGGCCCGTGCGCCGCGCGGCGGCGAGCATCGCTTGCCCTTCGACGATATCGACGCTGATCGGCTTCTGCACGTAGACATCGGCCCCGGCCTCGACCGCCGCGATCATCGGCAGCGCGTGCCAATGGTCGGGCGTGGCGATCAGCACCATCTCGGCGTCTTTCTCCGCCAGCAGTTCACGATAGTCGGCATGCGTGCGCGGGCGCTTCTTCGAGACCTGTCGCGCGGCGACGATGTCCGCGGCTTCGGCGAGCATTTTCGAATCGACATCGCACATCGCCACGACTTCGACCGGCTCGATCTGCAAGAGCCGCAACAGATCGCACTTGCCGTACCAGCCGCAACCGATGAGGGCGACCCGACGGGGCTTGCGCTCCCGAGCGACATCGGCATGCGCGAGCGAAGAGAGGGCGGAGAACGAAGTGAGCGAAGTCAGCGGCGCCGCAGCGCCGGCCTGAAGAAACGTGCGACGATCCATATTCGAGTCCTGAGCGTGGGGGTGCGAAATGCGGAAGGACACGAGGATCGTAAAGGACGGCGAAGGCCAAGGCAAGAAAACGGGCCGGCGCTCGCGAGGCGAATCGCTAAACGAAGAACGTAATAAACGAAGCGAGTCCGCTCGACTTCGTGTTTCCACGCGCCGAGCGGACTCGCCGTATTTCGCTTCGCCGCCGCTTAAGCCGGCGACTATTCCGGATTGCTGGCCGCGTTGTTGCCGCCGTCGCGGATGAGAGGTTCCATCGTCTTCGTGTTGCGTTCGACGGCGAGCACCACGGTTCGTTGTTCCAAGCCGTTGGCGCTGGCGGCCACGGCCGGAATCACTTGCCGAGCGTTCGGCATGCTGTAGCGCACCGTGAACGTGCCGTCGGGCCGAAGCTTGATCGGCTCGTTTTGCAACGTCACTTTCGCATCCGGATCGGTCTTGCCGAACACGATCAACTCGGCGTCGATCTCGAAATGGAACGGACGTCGGCCGCCGAGGAGGCCATCGACGCCGGGACCGAAGCGCGAGATCAGCGACGAGCCCATCGGGCGGCGCAACCGCTCTTCGAACACTTCTTGCAGCTCGACGCTGCCGTTGCCGTCGCCGTCGGCACCGCCGCTTTGAGCGTAGATCCGCTCGAAGTCGGAAGCGATGTCGCTCCAGTTTTGATCGATGTCGTCTTTGCTGCCGGCGCGCGGCGTCGTCACGACGTTGCTGCGGGCCAGCACATAGAACCGGCCGCTCGTCGTGAGGTAGCCGATGTCGACGCGGTAGCTCTTCGGCGGATCGGGAACATCGACATACCAATTGTTGACGCCGCCGTGGATCTCAATATCGCGCAGGGGAGTTTCCACGGCGCTGGTCGTGCCGCCGTCGGTCGCTTCGACGAGACGGAGGATCGGCTTCACGGTGTGCCACTCTTGGGCGAGGGCTGCTTGAGCCCGTTCGACGCCGTTGCGGGACAGCTCCCAATGGACTTGAAGCCAGTAGGGGTCGCGCACCATGACGACGAGGCGGTCTTTAATGACCTTCGGAATGCCGCGACCGTTTTTGCCGGCCGCCATTTGCACCGAGAGGTACGCCAAGTCTTTCTTGATCGTCGAGGCCGTACGAATGACGCCGAGCTTCTAGGCGCCTTCCGAAGGGGGCTGCGGAGCCGGTGCCGGACGACGCGGGGCAGGCGCGGGGCGAGCGATGGCGGGGCGCGTCACGTGAGCCGTCGTGGAAGCCGCGGTCTTAGCGTTCGGCTGCGAGGCCGCAGGCTTCGAGGTCGCGATCGGTCGGCCGGCGACGGGGGCTCGCGAGGCGACGCCGTTCTGCACGTTCGTCGTGTGCGTTGCGCCGTTGGTGGAAGAACCGTTGCGAGCCGAGCCGTTGGCAGCGATGCCGGAAGTGCCGTTCGTGCGTGCGGCGGGGGCTTGCGCCGGCTGCAGGGGCTTGCTCGCGGCAGCCGTTCGCAAGGGTGTGGTTCGCGAAGGCGACGTGCGTGAAGTCGATGTTCGCGACTGCGTTGCCGTCGAGCGAACCGCGGTCTGCGCCTTCGACTTGTTGGCCTTTAGGCGAACTGCTTTGAGCAGCGCCTTGATCAGTTGGTCTTTGCGCATCGAATGCCAGCCGGGGACACGGCGATTCTTCGCCATTTCGGCTAGGTCTTTGGCGCTATAGCTATTGAGAGTTTCGGCGGTCATCAGGCGGCGTCTCCCGACCAGGGGCTCCGCACACTCCGTAGCCGGAGTACGTGCGCAAGCCGATGCCATGAATTACGTCGTCCCTGACCGTCCGACGGAGATGCCGTACCACGCCGACTGTCCTAGTCGGTCGCAGTCGAACCGAGCGAAGGTTGGGGAAACCTTGACGCGCGATTCCAAGACAAGTCCGTTTATGCCGAGTTTCAAACCGCGAGCCGACAGAGGATGCCGGTCGCAATCCGAAGTGCATCACTTCCCTCGTAGGCGGGACTCCTCGCGACGTCGGGCTAGTGCCCTGTCGCGACAAGCACGAGAGAGGAAAGAAAAGCAGTTTTCCGAGTTTAACCGAAACTGTGCCCGGTTGCAATCTGCGACCGCTCTAAAGCGGTAGTTTTCGTGAAGGAACCGTGACAGGCCTATCCCATTCGTGACAAAAGAGTTAGTCGAGTTTTTGCGATCTGTTTGCCGGAACGACAGGGTCTTACAAATCGGCAATTTTTACCTTGGAAACACTCTCTCAAAATGAATTCGTACCGCGCGAACGATTTCCATAAACCATTGTCTTTACTTGTGTTACAGATTACAAAAAACTTTGTGAAAAAAAACACGATGTATCGTTGACACTGCCCAAACCCTCCGATAGATTAACCACCTTAACGAATCGTTGCCTGCTCGCTCTCCGCGCGTCTTCGGACGGAGTTTTCCCAGACTTTCGGGCTAACTCCTTTCCAGGATGATGCTGGAATCAGACTTCTGAATGCGACCGGCCATCAATGCGTTAGCGCTGGTTGTCGCTCCGAGTAAAGCAGTCGCGAAAGCGAGTTGTCTATGGCGGATCGACCTTCAGAGTCACCCGGTTCGCGATCGCCGATTGCCGAAGCCATGCAATGGGTGTCGCGGATCACGACCGTGGCCTTGATGACGGTCTTGCCGATCTTGGGGGGCCAATGGCTCGATGGTCGGCTGGCGACGAGTTATTGGAGCCCGATCGGTTTAGTCGTCGGTTTGGTTCTCGGGGCTTGGCAGTTGATGCTCTTGGTGCGGTCTGCCGAGAAGAGCGCTGCTCGGAACAGCGCCGCTAAGAAAAGTGAGAATGCCGCACGGAAGCTCTGGGGATCGAAGGTAGTGAAGCCTGCGGACTCGCCTCGTGCGACCTCGGCGTCGACGGCCGAGATCGCCAGGGAGATCGATGCGGTACTAGATCAAGAAAAGCGAACGTCCGATCGCGAGCCTTAGCCGGTTTGCTGGGGTCGTTAGAGATAGAAACAGTCTGCGTTAGATACGTCAGTAAGATGGTGGGAGCGAACGTGAACCCCTTGATGGACCGATACACCGCATTCGTCACACGGCAATCGCTCGTGTCGCGCTGCGCGCTGGTAATCGGCGTCGTTGCGGTGGTGTTGGCGATTGCCGCGCCGATCGCCTATGGGGAACACGGCGCGGTCGGCGCTCAAGCGACGTTTCTGGCCGCGGCCGTTTGTCTTTGCGGTACCATCTCGGCCGTGATCCTGGCTTCGATTCATAGCGTCACGCCGAACGCCGTGGGTTGGATTCTCGCCGGAGACGGCATCGCAATGGCCTTGCCGCTCACTACCGTAACCTTGGTTTCACAGCGTGGCGGTCCGCTCGCCGAGGCCGGGCTGCTGAACTGGATCGTCCTGTTTTTCCTCGTCTCCTTGACGACGAAGACGCTCTTAATCGCGCCGCTGGCCCAACTAGCGAAACGTGCGGCAACCGCGACGACAACGAAGGTGGGAGCGTAGCGCCATGGCCGACCCGATTCTCCACATCAAAGACAGTTACTACTTCGAAGTGCCGAAGGTGCTGTGGCCCGCGCATTACAAGAGCATCGACGAACTGCCGCCGCATCTCGATTTCTTGAAGCATGATGCCGTAGCGCACCACGCCACGATCGCCGACGTCAATCACGAATTGTCGGGCAAGATCGTCATTCCGCAGCCGTTCGGCAAATTGTCGAGTTTCTACTCTGCGGAATCCGGCTTCTGTATCTCGAAGTTCATGATCATCGAGTTGGCGATCGCCGCTCTGATCGTGTTCATCTTCACGAAATTGGCTCCCAAGGTCGCCTCGGGCCTCGCGCCCAAGGGCTTCTTCTGGAACATGTTCGAGGCGTCGCTCCTGTTCATTCGCGACGGCATCGCTCGGCCCGCGATCGACAGCCACGACGAACACGACCACACCTCACACGCTCCGCACGATCAAGAACAAGAAGACTACGGCGTCGGCCATATCCACGGCGCCGTGCATAAGCACGACGGCGATCGGTTCTTGCCGATTCTCTGGACGATGTTCTTCTTCGTTTTGCTCTGCAATCTCGGCGGCATGCTCCCTTGGGTCGGTGCGCCGACCGGATCGTTCAGCGTCACGCTGGCCCTCGCCTGCTGCACGTTCGCCACGACGTTGATCGCCGGCATAATCAAGTTCGGCCCCATCGGTTTCTGGAAGAATCAGGTTCCGACGATGGATCTGCCGACCCCGATCGCCATTTTCCTGAAGCCGATGATTTTCGCGATCGAACTGCTCGGGCTCGTCATCAAGCATGGCGTGTTGGCGATTCGGTTGCTTGCCAATATGGTCGCCGGGCACTTGGTGTTGCTGTCGATCCTCGGCCTGATCGTCATCGCGGCCGAAGCCAACGCTTCCACCGCGATTTACGGCACGGTGTCGTTTGCCGGGATCGTCGGTTCGACGTTGCTCAGTTGCTTGGAATTATTCGTCTGCTTCCTGCAGGCGTATGTGTTTACGTTTCTTTCCGCTTTGTTTATCGGCGCTGCGGTGCATCAACACTAACATTAGGCCGATTCTCGTACGTCCGCCGTCGGGCCTGAGTTGTTGTCGGTTCGCCGCATCCCGTTAATCCCTTACAGTTCGCTTTTTTTGATCTCAGTTAGGAGTCTTATCCGTGAACAAGCTCGCTCAGTTCGTGCTCGCATCCGTTATCGTCTTGGCATTCTCGGCCGCTCCGGCCATGGCCCAAGCCCCTGCCGCTCCGGCCGGTGCCGCCGTCGTCACCACCGCTCCGGTTCCGTTGATCAGCTTCAGCGCCGCGTTCGGTGCCGGTCTGGTTACGCTCGGTGCCGCGTTGGGCATCGGTAAGCTCGCCTCGAGCGCTTACGAGAGCATGGCCCGTCAACCGGAAGTGGCCGGCAACATTCAAACGGCGATGATCATCGCGGCCGCGCTCATCGAAGGTTTCACCTTCTTCGCGTTGGTCGTCTGCTTGAACAGCGTCGGCAAGTAGTTTCTCCGACGTATCGAACGCTTCTTCGTCTTCCTTGGCTTCCCGGGAATATGGGTACCGCCGTGATGCTTTTGCTGAGAACTAACGTAGCGGCGCTGCTTGCGGCGATCGCCTGCATCGTTGCCGTTCCGACGGTCGCAACGGCGGCTCCGGCCGCTGCGGCGGACGCGCATGATGCCCACGGCGACCATGCTCACCTCGGGCATGGCGATGCCAACGTCGATCCGGGCGAGATTAAGAAGGACATGGCGATCTTCACCGCCGCCGTGTTCTTTCTGCTCGTCGTGATCTTGCGTAAGTTCGCTTGGGGCCCGATCGCTTCCGGTTTGGAAGCGCGCGAGCACCACATCGCCGAGCACATCACGGGAGCGGAGCGAGCCAATCGCGAAGCGAAGGCGATGCTCGCGGAGTATCAAAAGAAGCTGGAAGCGGCCCATTTGGAAGTGCGCGGTATTCTCGACGAAGCTCGTCGCGATGCCGAACACACCAAGCAAGAGATCGTCGCCGCGGCTCGCGCCGAAGCGGCGGCCGAAATGGATCGCGGGAAGCGCGAAGTGCAGACGGCGATGGATCAAGCCCTGAAGCACCTCACCGAAACGTCCGCCGAACAGGCCGTGTATCTGGCCGGCAAGGTGCTGCAACAACAGTTGAAGCCCGCCGACCATGCCCGACTGATCGACGAAGCGATGGCGAAGTTTCCCAAGAGCACGGCCCAGTTGAATTAACTTCGGGTAAATAGTTTCGCGAGGCCCGTCTTCGCGAACTAGTTGCCGTTGAACGAACCGTTGAACTAAGAGTCTCGATCCATGTCCGCAGCCGAAATCGACATCAAGAAGCCGGAAGCCGACATCGACGTCGGTGCGCAAGGCATCGCCGATGCCTACGCGAAGGCGTTGATCGAGGCAACCGAGAAAGCCGGCCGCAGCGAAGCGGTCGTCGGCGAACTCGACTCCTGGATCGACGACGTTTTGGCGAAGAACCCGAAGCTCGATCGGCTGTTCGCCTCTCCCGTCGTCGATGCGGAAGAGAAGTTCAAGATGGTGGATCGGGCTTTGCCGAAGGCCGAGCCGTTGTTCGTTAAGTTTTTAAAGGTGCTCGCGTCGCACGAGCGGTTGGAAATCATCCGACCGATCCGGGACGAAGCGCACCGTATTCTCGATAAACTCCGGGGCCGGATCGAGGCGACCGTCGTCTCCGCCGTGCCGATGGATTCCAAGCAAAGCGCCGCCTTACAAGCCCGGCTCAAGACGCTTCTCGGGGGCGATGTCGTCCTCGTCGAAGAAGTCGATCCGAGCTTGATCGGCGGACTCATCGTGCGCGTCGGCGATCGGGTACTCGATGGTTCCCTCTCCAACAGCCTCGCACGACTCAAAGAACAGTTGATCAATAGGAGCGTCCATGAAATTCAACGCCGGCGAGATAGCTTCAGTTCTCCAACGGGAAATTGAGCAGTTTGACGCCCAGATCGACGTCCGCGAAGTCGGACGAGTCCTCGAAGTGGGCGATGGTATTGCGCGCGTTTACGGCCTCGCGGGCGTTGCTGCCGGCGAAATGGTCGAATTCGCCAACGGCACCATCGGCCTCGCTTTCAACCTCGAAGAACACTCCGTCGGCGTAATCATCCTGGGTGATTACCTGACGCTTGCCGAGGGAGACGAGGTTAAGAGCACCGGGCGACTCCTGAGCGTTCCGGTCGGCGAGGCCTTGCTCGGCCGCGTCGTCGATCCGCTCGGCAACCCACTCGACGGCAAGGGCCCGATCGTTACGTCGCATCGACGCATGGTCGAGTCGATGTCGCCGGGGATCGCCGGTCGTCAACCGGTTCGCGAACCGCTCCAAACGGGCATCAAGGCGGTCGACGCCATGACGCCGATCGGCCGCGGCCAGCGCGAGCTCATCATCGGCGACCGTAAGACCGGCAAGACCGCGATCGGCATCGACGCGATCTTGAACCAAAAAGGTTCGGGCGTGAAGTGCTTTTACGTCGCAGTCGGTCAGAAGGATTCGACCGTCGCCGGCGTGATCGACGCGCTCACGAAGAACGGCGCCATGGATTACACCACGGTCATCGTGTCCGGTGCTTCGAGCCCTGCTCCGCTACAATACGTCGCGCCGTATTCCGGCACCGCGATGGCCGAATACTTCACCTACTCCGGTCAACACGCGCTGATCGTGTACGACGATCTTTCGAAGCAAGCCCAAGCGTATCGTCAGTTGTCGTTGCTCATGCGTCGCCCGCCGGGCCGTGAAGCCTATCCCGGCGACGTGTTCTACGCCCATAGCCGTCTTTTGGAGCGTTCGGTAAAGCTGAGCGACGATCTCGGCGCCGGCTCCCTGACGAGCTTGCCGATCATCGAAACGCTCGAAGGGGAAGTCTCGGCGTACATCCCGACGAACGTGATCTCGATCACCGACGGCCAGATCTACCTGCAGCCCGACTTGTTCTTCTCCGGTCAACGTCCGGCCATGAACCCCGGTATCTCGGTCAGCCGCGTCGGTGGCGCCGCTCAGATTCCGGCGATGAAGCATAAGCTCGTCGCCGGTGGTTTGCGTCTCGCACTCGCTGCGTTCCGCGAACTCGAAGCGTTCGCGCAACTCGGTACCGATCTCGATGCCGCGACGCAGTCGAAGCTCGACCGCGGCTACCGCATGATCGAGTTGCTGAAGCAGGGCCAATACCAGCCGATGGACGTGATCGACCAAGTCATGAGCATCTTCGCCGGCAACGGCGGGTTTCTCGACAAGGTGCCGCGCAACGAAGTCGCCGCTTGGGAGAAGCAATTCTTAGCGTACATGCGCGAGCAGAAGTCGGAAGTTCGCAAGCGCCTGGCCGACTCGAAGAAGCTCGACGCCGAAACCATCACCGCGCTCGAAGCGGCGATCGTCGAGTTCCAAAAGCAATACGCCGCCCACAAGGCCGACCTCGCCAAGAAGTAAACGTCTCTCGAATCGCTCGAATAAGTACTCTTAAGCAACCAGTTTTTTCCGCGAACGAACGCACATGGCTAAGGCTCGCGCACTCGATAAACGTCGCAAAGCGATCCGCAACATCCGCAAGATCACGCGGACGATGGAGCTGATCGCGACTGCGCGTTTCAAGAAGGCGATGGATCGTGCTTCGGCCGCCTCGGCTTATACGAAGCGTATCTCCTCGCTCGTCGCCGACTTGGCTAATGCCGGCCTCGCCGTCAGCCATCCGTTGCTTGAGGCGCGGCCGGAAGTGAAGATCGCGAAGCTGTTAGTGCTGACCGGCAACCGCGGTCTCTGCGGCGGGTACAACTCCAACATCATTCGGGCCGCGGCGGCCCGCGTCGTCGAGCTTCAGGCAGCCGTCCCGAGCGTGTCCGTCGAGATCTCCGGCAAGCGCGGCATCTCGGGCTTCAAGACGCGTAACATCACGGCCGATGTGACGTTTACGCACTTCGAAGACAAGCCTCGGTTCGATGAAGTCGAAGTCCTCGCGCAGCGTTATCTCAACGAATACCTCACCGGCAAGCTCGATCGCCTCGACGTCGCTTACACGCGCTTCGAGACGATGTCGCGACAATACGTCACCGTCGAAACGCTGCTGCCGCTCGGTGCCTTGGAAGGCCTCGACGGGGCCGCGAAGCCAGGTGCGGCGAAGACGGAAGCCGATGCGGCCGCGGCGAAAAAAGAAGTGAAAGCCGAAGTGCAGTACGAGTTCTTGCCGTCGGCCCAGAGCATCCTCGAAGAGGTCGTGCCGACGAGCTTCAAAGTGAAGCTTTTCAAGTTCTTTCTCGATGCGGCCGTGAGCGAGCAGATCGCACGAATGACGGCCATGAAAGCCGCGACCGACAATGCCAACAAGATCATCAAGAAACTCGCGATGACCTACAACCGCGCTCGGCAAAGCCAGATTACGGGCGAGATCATGGAAGTGCTCGGCGGCGTCGAAGCACTCAAAAATAAATAATGACTAATGACTAAATCCTAATGACTGAAGTAACACTTTTTAGACATTAGTCATTAGACCTTAGTCATTCGAAACCCTGATCAACGCATAACGACTCAATAACTGAATCCCGCTCCACCAGCGAAACAGAAGCCATGTCTACCGCAACAGCAAACAACATCGGTCACATCACGCAGGTCATCGGTTCGACGTTCGACGTCGAATTCGCGGAAGGCCATTTGCCGGCGATCTACAACGCCGTCACGATCCATTCCGAGCAAAAAGGGATGAAGATCAACCTCACCGGCGAAGTGCAGCAGCATCTCGGCGGCGGGCGCGTGCGTTGCGTCGCGCTCGGCAGCACGGATGGTTTGATTCGCGGCCTCGATTGCGTCGACACGGGCAAGCCCGTGACCGTGCCGGTCGGCAAGGCAACGCTCGGTCGGGTGTTCAACGTCACCGGCGATCCGATCGACAATCGGGGGCCCGTCGATGCCGAAGATCGCTGGCCGATCCATCGCGCCGCTCCTCCGCTCACCGACCTCACCACGAAGACCGAAGTCTTCGAGACCGGGATCAAGGTCATCGATTTGCTCACGCCGTTCGTCCGCGGCGGTAAAGCCGGTCTCTTCGGCGGTGCCGGTCTCGGCAAGACGGTTATTCTCACCGAGCTGATCGCTCGTATCGCTAAGCAGCACGGCGGCTATTCGGTGTTCGCCGGAGTCGGCGAGCGCACGCGTGAAGGAACCGACCTCTGGCTCGAAATGCAAGAGACGAAGATCGGCAACACCGGCCGCAGCGTCATCGAGCAAACCTGCATGGTGTTCGGCCAGATGAACGAGCCGCCCGGCGCGCGTCTTCGCGTCGCCCTCTCGGCTCTGACGATGGCCGAATACTTCCGCGACACCACCGGGGCCGATACGCTCCTCTTCATCGACAACATCTTCCGCTTCTCGCAAGCCGGTTCGGAAGTGTCAGCTCTTCTCGGTCGTATGCCGAGCGCGGTCGGTTATCAACCGACCCTCGCCACGGAAATGGGTGCGCTCCAAGAGCGCATCGCCTCGACGACCAAGGGTGCGATCACGTCCGTGCAAGCCGTGTACGTGCCGGCCGACGATCCGACCGACCCTGCTCCTGCGACGGCGTTCGGCAACCTCGACGCGTTCCTTTATCTCGAACGCTCGATCTCGGAAAAAGGAATTTATCCGGCCGTGGATCCGCTCGCGTCGTCGAGCCGTATTCTCGATCCGGCCTACGTCGGCGATCGCCACTACGCCGTCGCTCGCCGCGTGCAAGGGACCTTGCAACGTTACCGCGAGCTCCAAGACATCATCGCGATTCTCGGCGTCGATGAATTGAGCGAGACCGATAAGCTGATCGTGCATCGCGCTCGCCGCATCGAACGCTTCTTGTCGCAGCCGTTCTTCGTCGCCGAAGTATTCACCGGCAAGTCCGGCGAATACACCTCGCTCGCCGACACGATTCGCAGCTTTGAAGAAATCTGCGACGGCAAATGGGACCACCTCTCCGAAGAATCGTTCTTGTACGTCGGCCCGATCGAGCAAGCCGAAGAACAATCCAAGAAGGTCAAGCGCTAAGCTATGTCGCAAGCAACCGAAACTCCCGTCCGCGGCACGCACACGATGCGCGTCGTCGTCGTCACACCGGAAGCGACGCTCGTCGACGACACGGCCGATTTCGTCGCCTTGCCGTTGTTCGACGGCGAGATCGGCATCGCACCCAGCCATAGCCCGATGATCGGCCGCTTAGGCTTCGGCGAGCTGCGCATCGAGCGCGGCGACAACGAACGCCGGCTCTACGTCGACGGCGGCTTCGTGCAAGTGGCCGACGACGTCATCTCGGTCCTGACGAACAAAGCCGTCGACGTGAAAGACCTCGACGCTGCGACGGCCGCAGCACAGCTGGAAGCGGCGATTAAAATGCCGGCCAACACCGACGAGCTGCTCGCCATCCGCGACCGCACGATCGCCCAAGCCCGCGCGCAGCTGCACGCGGCCCGCAAGGCGAAGTAGCACGCGTCGCACGTCGACCCGCAAACGATCGCCCCGTAAACCGTCAAGCCGCTCACGCTTGCGATTTCGCGGACTGCACACGCCGCAGCGCAACCATCTACTTCTCCAACTCCACGCCGGTCGCCGTCACCGTGATTTCGGCCGGAATAAAGCCGGGATCGAGATAGTCGACCGAGAGAAATTGCTTTTCGTTGCGGAAGGCGATGTCGCCGATCTTGTCTTCGAGCTTGGTCACGTCTTCCGTCCAGCCGGCCGACGTCAGCTGCTTGCGCCAAGCATCGACGATCCCTTTCGCCTGACCCGTGGCGACTTCGAAATTCAGCCGATTCTTTCTCTGCTCGATTGCCTGCGCAGCGGCAGGGACCGCGAGCTTGATCTTCGGCAGGGGGCGTTCCTCGTCTTTCTTCTTTTGCTCGAGCTCCGCTTGGAAGCGCGCTTCCTGCTCCGCCACTTCGGCCGCGGACAGGTGCTTCAGAGACACCCGCCGCTTCCCTTCGACCTCGTTCATTTGTAGCGTCAGCATATCCTTGGCCGGGTTGCGAAAGATCAGCTCGTCCTTAAAGTCGATCTTAAACGGTCTGTCGGTAGTCGCTTTCCAGTCCGACTTGCCGAGCGTGCTGCGATAATACGTTTCGACGTCCGCCAAGCTCGACGACGTGTCGAAAGACACCTGCTTCGTCGAATCGGAATATTGCAATCCTTGGGCGTCTGCCGGCGCCGGAAGATCGACCGCGATCTTTTGCGCGATATACGAGATCATCGTCTTGCCCCCTTGCGCAGGAGCCGAGCCGGTGCTTGCCATCAGCCGCACGAGGTTCCGTTTGAAATCCTGCGTTCCCTCGACGGAGCCGTAAGGGGTCCAGCCTTCGGCTTGAAGTAATTTCGCGATTTCCCTCGCCGTCGGCTCCACTGCGGTTTCGGTAACGTACATCGCCACGTCGGGACTAACCACGAGCGGCTTCGCTCCGGACGGCACCGGCAGCTTAGCGAGATCGATGCCCGACGGGGAAAGCGCCACGGTCGAAACATGGCCGGGCGATTGCGCCGTACGAACGCCCGGTGCCGAGCCGGCCGCTTGAGGCGCCTCGTTCGTCCCTTCGGAGCAGCCCGTGCAGTTGCTCAACAGCGCTGCGGCGTAGATCAAGCAAACGATTCGGCTCGACAAGGTTCGCCGCATGAGAGTTCCCTTCTATTTTTCGCTGAGGAGTTCGCATGAAAAAAACAGGCGTTTCACGACCGGAATTATTCATGTCGCACGGTCGATTGTACATGCCCCTACGATCGCAACGCCGTGGCGCCGGCGTTCGGCCCGCATAAACTGACCAAGCCCCACCGTCGACCTGGGCGGGTTGTGAAATTGCGCGAGCCGGCCAAAAGCCGTTCACGCCCCTCGCGTGGCTTGCCGAAGCATGTACTACGGCGAGCCGGGGACTTGGTTCGAGGCTCGCTCGACCCTTTCGACGACTTCCGTTCGCCGCCCCATTCGTTCGGCATCGCTCCTCGAGATACTCGTTCTATGCACCGCCCGATTCGTCGTCATGGCTCGCACTCCGCCGGTCGCTCCCATCTTCCGACCCGGCTCCCGACCGTCTCCCTCGAGATCACGCGCGGTCGGGCTCGCAACAGCGTCCGCCGCATCGAAGGGCTGGCCTACCTGATCGGCTCGGCCGAGGACAACGATCTCGTGCTCGCCGACTCCCAATTTCCCGACTCGCATTCCTATCTGCTCCGCAGCCCGCTCGGCCTGACCCTCTGCTGGCTCGGCGACGGACCGGAGATCACGGTCGATGCGGTGCCCGTGCTCTCGTCGGCGCTGGTGCCCGACGGGGCTCGGCTCCGCACCGGTCCTTATGAGTTTAGGATTCGCCTGGAATGGCCGACGACTTCGGCCGCAGAGGTCGCCGCGTCGACCGGCGAAATCGGCGAGTCCGACTTTCCGCGCTCGATCACGCGCCCGGAGATCGTGATCGCCGACGTGCCCCTTTCGCCGTGGGGCTCGTCGTCGCCGACTTCGTTTTCGATCACGGGCAACTACTGACGCCGCGCCGATCGCTCGGGCATGTTCCCTGTTTGTCGGTGTTATCGATCGTCGGTTATCGTAAAACTTCGCAGACGTTTTTCGAGGTGATTCAACGATGGGTGTCGTTCGCACGGTCGTCACGGCTCTTCCGCAAGTCGCTTCCGCAGAAAAAATCTATCGCGTCGACGCCGGCCCCGGCGAGCCGACGGCGAAGCCTGCCGCGGCGGCTACGCATCGCGCGGTCCTCGGCGCTACGGTCGTGAGCGTCGATCTGCAGCAACTTCTGGCCGATCTCGATGCCGAATCGCGCCGCTTGATCGGCCCCTCGACTCCGCCCCGCGATTAAGCTGGCCGATCGTCCGCGGCTTCGCTCGGTGCGGCGCCGGCCTGCGAGGCGAGTTCGGCAACCGTCGACGGAGCGCGATCGAACCCGCCTGCCGTGCGCGGCCTGAGGCGCGGGCCGCCGGCGCTGCGCGTCGAGCGGCCGGCGTAGCGATCGAACGCGTCGACGAGATTCGCGTAGAGCAGCGCCGTGCAGCCGACGTAAACGAGTAACGAGACAAAACCGCCGCCCAGAAACGCTTTTGAGGCCCGGTCTGCCCCGATGCCCGAATGCGTCCATTCGAACATTGTCGGATGGCAAGCCGAAAGCAGCACGGGCAATGAGAACGATGCGAAGAATACCGTCTCCTCCCCTCCGGATGCGGCGAGCGCCACGAAGCCGGTGAGGATCAGCGGCGCGATCGAAACGCCGAGAATCATGATGGCCAGCGCCAAGCCCATCGACTTGAGCGAGGTCGCCGCTTGCAACGAACACCGCAAGCCGAGGCAAGCCGCAAAGAGTGCCGCAACGAGATGCAGCGGGATCAAGAGCGGCAAGAGGAATAAGAACGATGGACGAAGGATCGCGGTCAACAGCCAAGCGATGAGAATCGTGGCATACCAGTAGCGCACCCCATAAAGCGTGGCGAGAATCTTCGCCCGCACGATCTCCTTCCCTTCGAGCGGCGTGCTCATCAGCGTGAGCCAGGTATCCTTCTCCCGTTCCCCGGTGATCGAGCCGGCGGAATTGCTCGTCACCAGCAGCAGCATGAGCCCGAAAATCATCGGCACGCCGGTCATCGAGGCGAGCTCCATCGGCGAAGGATTCCCGCGGCCGTTGTAGCCTGTGCGCCAGTAGATGTCCGTGATGCTCCCGATAAAAGCGACGCTGAGGACGTAGGCGATCATGAGAAACAAAAGAATCGTAGCGATTCGTCCCGACCAACCGAGACGGATCGCCGTTCGTTGCGATGTCATCTCCTTCCACAGCATCGCTTGCTCGCCGACGGCCCGTCGCTTGCGCGTGAAGATCGCCGGCAGAGCGCCCAGTTTCTTTATGATGGAATCATTGGCCGCGCGCCCCGCAATCTTGAGGTAAAACCGCCGCACACCGATGACGGCCGAGAGCGCGAGCAGCGCCGAAGCCGCGAGGTAACCGCCGGCGAATATGCCGTAGTTCGTCGAACTGGGCCCGCCTCGCCCATCGAAGAGCACCGAGCCGAGGAACACGAACGGATGGAACTGGATCAGCCAACGAAGCGTCGTCACCGCTCCGTCCGCAACCGTTTCTAAGATCGGGTACTTGAATGTTTGGCTCGCAATCCCCTCCATGATTCCCCATGCCATCGGCGGAACCGCCAAGAGCGCGATGATGACGAGGTAGGCGCGCGTGATCGCTTCGCGGCTCCGCTGGGCTCGAGCCGAGATGGCGAGCGACAACGTCGCCGTCACGCAAAGGACCAAGAACGAGACGCCGAACGACGCGAGCATTTGCCCCGGCCCGACGCCGCCGAGCGTCAGCGCGAGTGCGAGAATCGGCAGCCCGACCGCGAGCTGCATAATGACCGACCAGAGTCGGGCGGCGAATTTGCCTAGCGCAATCTCGGAGTCGCTCAGTTGCGTCGTGAGCAGATAATCGATCGTTTTTCGTTCGTGTTCGACCGAGATCGTGCCGGCGATCATCGCCGGCGTCAGCCCAAGTACGACGAGCAATTGGATCCAGGAAAACGAGGCGAAAAACGAAAACGCAAACATCGACTGGCTGCGCAGCGTGGTATCGCGAAACGACGAGAAGGCCGCGAGGTAGCAGAACCACATCGTGATTAGCAGCACGAACGCATAGATGACCCGCGCGAAGAAATAACGCCGCCGCCGGCCGACCGTGAGGAGTTCGATATGAAAGATCGGGCTCAGGATCATCGCGAAGCCTCGGGTGCAGCGGTCTGTGCAACAGGTGACGCAACGGGGAGCGCAGCGTGAGAAACCTTCCGGCCGGAGCGCGGCAGGATGCGGCCGGTCAGGCGATCGAAGCTCGCGTACACGTACCAAGTCAGCGCCGGGGTGACGATCGTATAGGTGGCAAGAGCCTGCAGCGCCGAAGTCTGCAATCGTTCTTGAAATTCATAAAGGTCGGGCGAGCCGTTCGAGACGACGTAGTGGACGAGAAGATTGTCGAGCAGGCCGAATAATATGGGAATGATGAACCCCACCGTTGCCTCCGAGCGCTGAGGGTAAGGCTCCAGCGTCTCGATTCCGGCCATCACCAGTAGCGGCAGGCCTGCCCCGACGATGCCGACCACGACCAGCGACGCTCCGATCGCACGGAGCGAGTTTTTGCAGCGGATCGAGAACAAGGTTCCGACGACGGCGCAAAACCAGCCGAACAGTAAATGCACGCTGATCAAGATCGGCACGACGTAGGCGAACGGCGGATAACGAACGATGCAACAGGCCCACGTGACGGCGAGAAAGCAGTACCAATAGCGAATGGAATAGATTGCGCCGACGATCTTCGCCGTGACGATTTCCTTGGCTGCTAACGGAGTGCTTAAGAGAGTCAGCCAAGAGTCTTGCTCTTTCTCGGCGGCCACGGAACCCGCGGCGCGAGCCGTGATGAGTAGCAAGATGAGCGCTCCTGCGATCCCTCCCGCCAAGAGAGAAAATTCGTGCAACGGGGTTCGATCGAAAGAGACTTGATATCCCCAGCGGTTTGAGTTGTCGAAATCGGTGTAATAGTAAGGGCTCCGATTTCCCGACTCGAGGTCGATCGTTTCGTAGATCATCACACCCAGGCCAACGTAGGCGACGAGATAGAGCACGATCGACGCCGTTCGTCCGATCCAGCCGAGCTTGAGCGTGTTCTGTTGCGAGACGAGTTCCTTCCACAACATCGGAGAGTTGCCGAGCTTGCGTCGGCGCTGCGGCAGCCACCGCGACCAGGCAAAGCGCCCCAGCTTGCCTGCGCCCTGCGAGTGCCCGTTAACATACGTGCGCCGCACCGCGCGCACCGCCGCGACCAAGCAGACGGCCGAGAAAGCTCCATAGACTATCCCCGCATAGAACGGCGTGGCCCATGGATCGAAGTGCGACCCGATAGGATCGAACGTCGAAGACAAGAGGATGATCGGGTTCCACGCTACCAACGCGACGATCGAGTCGTACGCAACCCCGCTCCGGACGTGTAGAACGTCGCTGATAAACCAGCCGAGCAAACAGGGTAAGGCGAGGAGCGCAACCAGCGCCAGATACGTGCTCGTGATCGCCGCACGGCTATGCCTCGTCGACGCCGAGATCCATAGCGAGAACGACGCGGTTCCCAACAGCACGAGCAGCGCATACCAAAACGTCTTGAACACCATCTCAGGGCCGATCCCGCCGAGCATCATCATCATGCCGACGATCGGCAGCGCCACGATCAGCAGCGAGCCGATCGTCAGCAATCGCGCCGAAAACTTTCCGACCGCGATTTCCGTGTCGGTGAGTTGCGTCGTAAGCAGGTAGTCGATCGTCTTTCGTTCATGTTCCGAAGCGATCGTCCCTGCGACCATCGCCGGCGTGATCAGCAAAATGCAGCCGAGCTGGATCGAGGCGAACGCGATGAAAAATGTTTGCGTGAGCCGGCCGTAAACTTCGATGGGCAAAGTGCTGTCGTCGACCCAATGCATCACATCGAGGAAACAGCAGCCGAGCGCGATGAGCAGCCCCAGCGCGTAAGCAACTCGCAGGAAGAAATAACGCCGCCGCCTACCGATCGTCAGCAATTCCACATGCAAGATCGGGCTGAAGATCATAGCGAGCCTGGAGCGTGGTTGACCGACAGGGCTTCCAAACGTGCAGCGCTCGTCGATCGCATGAACCGGCCGACCGGAAACGTGAGCGAATTGTAATCGTGGATGCTAGTCGCGATTGTCGGCCTTACGGCAAGACGTGTCAAATCCGCGGCGGAAAAGCATTTAACTCGCCAACCGGCTCGCAACGAATGATTGGTCCGTCGTTTGCTTTGCACATAGTAACTCACAATGAAACGACCGCCGTCTCTCACCTAGAAACGCATCCTATGTCGCGTCGACGTAAACACCACACCGAACGATTGCATCGCCTCCGCGAGGAGCAACTTGCCCGAGTTCCGAACCCCGCGCTGACGAAGGTCGTCGATCGAAACATCGCCACGATCTCGCGCTTGCGCGAGGAAGCCGAGGGGCGCAAGTCGCTGCAAGAACGAGGGGCCGATTGGATCACGCGCTTTTCAGGCAGCATGACGTTCGTGTATCTGCATGCCGCTTGGTTCGCCGTGTGGATCGTCGTCAATCTCGGCTTGGCAGGTCTGCCGACTTTCGATCCCTATCCGTTCGGGTTGCTCACGCTGATCGTCTCGCTCGAAGCGATCTTTCTCTCGACGTTCGTGCTCCTCTCGCAAAATCGACAAGCTGCGCTCGCCGACCATCGGGCCGATCTCGACCTGCAGATCAACTTGTTAGCCGAATATGAAATCACGCGCATCCTATCGCTGGTCGACGCGATCGCCGACAAACTGGAGATCGATGCTTGCCACGATCCCGAACTTGCGGAGTTGGAAAAGGATGTCGAGCCCGATGAGCTGCTCAGAAAGATCAACGGCAAGCAGCCGCAGAAGATACGGAAACGCGAAGCCGAAAAGAAGTGACGCGGCTTCCATCGGCGGCGTGCGCGGATTACCGAGCAAATCAACTTCGCTTGCGCGGCCCGGTGTCGATGTCGGTCTCGACGCCATGTTCGCGGCAATAGCCGACGATCGTCTCTAAGAACTCTTCGCCGTATTCAGCTTGTTTCTTTTCGCCGACGCCGTTCACAAGCGGTAATGCGTCCCAGGTCGAGGGGCGGCGACGGGCGAAGTCGCGGAGCGTGGCATCGCTGAAGACGACGAACGGCGGCAGCCCTCGTTCTTCGGCCTTCGCGCGGCGCAGCTTACGAAGCTCTTCGAACAATTCGCGATCGACCCCTTCCCATGATTCTTTGCCCGCCTTCGATTCGCGCCTAGCCGAGCTACCCGAAGCCGCGGCGACCGAGACGCGCGAAAGCCGCGGAGTCGCCCGGCCTTGCATGACGTCGAACCCATCGTCGGTGAGCTGCAACACGCCGTACTCGCCGGCTTTGACGAGGCAGCCTTGCCCGATGAGCTGCTCGATCCAATCGCGGATCTGACGTTTGTCGTGCGTCTTGAGCAGGCCCCACGTGCTGAGCTTGTCGTGCCCTTTATCTAAGATGCGCTGCTCGCGACTCCCGACGAGTACCTGCGCCGTGTACTCACCGCCGAAGCTTTGCTCGAGCCGAGCCACGCACGAAAGAATCTTCTGCGCGGTAACGAGCGCATCGTCAAGCAATTCGACTTCGTCTAAGCAGATGTCGCAAGCGCCGCACTTCTCGCCGGCGAAAGGCTGATCGAAGTATTCGACCAGCGAACGATGCCGACAGATCATCCCTTGGCAATACTTTTCGATTCCTTCCAGCAGTGCGTTCGCCGAGGTCGCGGCCGCGGGAGGGAGGTCTTTTTGAAAACTACGCCACGTTTGAAAATCGCTGCCCGAGTAGAACATGCAGCATTCGGCTTCGAGCCCGTCGCGTCCGGCGCGGCCGCTCTCTTGCTGATAGCCTTCCAGGCTCTTCGGCGCAGCGGCATGCACGACGTAGCGCACATCCGATTTATCGATTCCCATGCCGAACGCCACG
>JAIOPP010000119.1 GCA_021413845.1 Planctomycetia bacterium
TAGCTCGTTGGGCTATCGACCCCCGGCACCCGAGGCCGTTCAAGCTTGGTCTTTTCGCTACGCTGCGCTCCGCGAAAAGACCAAGCTTGATTCTTGAAGAAACTAACGCAACACTTGGTATCACGCGTGGGGGCAGGTCAAGATAATTCAGACGGCTTTTCCAATAACGCCCCAGAAGCGTAGGTACGGAAACGAATTCTCCATCTATCGGTTTACGATAGGAGAATCGTGGAATTTCCTCGCCTTCCACATCTTCCGATACTCGAAAGCAAAGGTGAGAGAAGTCGACTTGGCGATGCTGAGAATTGGTACGTGATTCGCCGGCAAACGACTGGTGAAGGACCGAAAGACGTTGTTGACCGTCGAGCAAATACCAAATTTGCTTGTTAGTCGTATCAAAGGTAGGAAGAATGTTAAGCGAGGGGCGAAGGAGGTCGCTACTTTCTCGTCCCGTCTCCCAAATCGTCAATGCACCTATCGGCATACCACGATAAATACTGTCCAAGAGCGCCGCGGCTTTTGGGCCATTCCATACAAACTCTCGCTGCAGCCGTGGGATCGCAAATACCCTACGTTCAAGGCAGTCTCGAAGTTGACGAACCGACTTTTGCTCGAACCGTAGCTTACTCATGGAATAACCCTTTTTGGTTGGTTATTCGAGAGTAATCTCAACAGAGCATGACCACAAACAAATCTACCTATATGTCGCTTATATACAGTGGCACTTAATTAGTGACGGTAGTCCATTGCTACACTTGGCACTTACACCCTCATCGCCGCCGGCGGCGGGGCTAGGTGCGGGAAGCGGTCTTGTAGGGCTTGTACCGTCATGCCTTCGGTGCGGAGCGCTTCGATCGCCAGCAGCGCGGCGTCGACGGCCGGGATCGTCGTGATGCACGGCACTCCGTGCGAGACGGCCGAGGCGCGGATCTTCCCTTCGTCCGTTCGCGCGCCCTTGCCGCTCGGGGTGTTGATGATGAGCTTCACCGTGCCGTCGACGAGGTAGTCGAGCAGGTTCGGGTTCCCCTCTTGCAGCTTGCGCACGACTTTCACTTCGATGCCGGCCTCGGTGAGCACCTTGGCCGTCCCTTCGGTGGCGAGCAGCGTGAAGCCGAGCTCCTTAAGCTTTTGGCCGATGCGCACGCCGTGTTTCTTCGTCGGTCCGGCGAGGCTGATGAAGATCATCCCTTCCGTCGGCAAGACGACTCCCGCGCCCAGTTGGCTCTTGGCGAACGCGATGCTGAACCGTTCGCTGACGCCCATTACTTCGCCGGTCGAACGCATCTCGGGCCCGAGCACGATATCGACGCCGTGGAACTTGATGAACGGGAAGACGCTTTCCTTGACGCTGACGAACGCCGGAATCGGATCGGTCGTCACCCCTTGCTCGATGAGCGAAACGCCGGCCATGATCTTCGCGGCGATGCCCGCGACGGGGACGCCCGTCGCCTTGGCGACGAACGGCACGGTGCGGCTTGCGCGGGGGTTCACTTCGAGGACGTAGATCGTCGGGCGCCCCTCTTCGCGCTTCACGGCGAATTGGATGTTCATGAGCCCACGCACGTTGAGCTCGATGGCGAGCTTGCAGGCCGCTGCGCGAATTTCGGCGGAAACCGGCCCGGCCAGGCTATACGGCGGGATGGCGCAGGCCGAGTCGCCCGAGTGGACGCCGGCCTCTTCGATGTGTTCCATGATGCCCGCCACGACGACGGTCTCGCCGTCGCAGAGGCAATCGACGTCGACCTCGATGGCGTCTTCCAAGAAGCAATCGATCAGCACCGGCTGACCCTGCGACACGGCGAACGCTTCGACGGCGAACTTTTCGAGCTGCGCGTTGTCGTAGCAGATTTCCATCGCGCGGCCGCCGAGCACGAAGCTCGGACGGACGAGAATCGGATAGCCGATCTTGGCCGCTTCGCTGCGGGCCTCGGCCATCGTGCGGGCGATGCCGTTCGGAGGTTGCTTCAAACCGATGCGCTGGAGCAGCCGCTGGAATTTTTCACGGTCTTCGGCGTCTTCGATCGTATCGACGCTGGTGCCGATGATCGGCACGCCGTTGCTCGCCAGCGCTCGCGCGAGGTTCAGCGGGGTCTGACCGCCGAACTGCACGATCACGCCGTCGGGCTCGACGACGTCGCAGATGTTCAAGACGTCTTCGACCGTGAGCGGCTCGAAGAAGAGATAGTCGCTCGTGTCGTAGTCGGTGCTCACCGTCTCGGGGTTCGAGTTCACCATCACCGACTCGATGCCGAGTTCTTCGAGCGCATAGCTGGCGTGGCAGCAGCAATAATCGAACTCGATCCCCTGCCCGATCCGGTTGGGCCCGCCGCCGAGAATCATGATGCGGCGCTTGCCCGGCTCTTTGCGCGGGGCTTCGCATTCGTCTTCGTAGGTCGAATAGAAGTACGGCGTGAAGGCTTTGAACTCGGCGGCGCAAGTGTCGACCGATTTGAACACGGCCTTGATGCCGCGGCGCTTGCGTTCCGCGCGAACGTTCCCTTCCGTCATCTGGAAGATGTGCGACAGCTGCCGATCGGAGAAGCCGAATTGCTTCACGCGTCGCAGCAGCAGGTCGTCGACGGCGTCGAGCGAACCGATCGCGCGTAAGCGGTCTTCCATGTCGACGATCTGCTTCAAGTTGTCGAGGAACCAGGGGTCGATCCCCGTGATGCCGAACACTTCGTCGACCGTCATGCCGGCCTTCAGCGCATAGCGCAGATACCAAACGCGGTCCGGGTTCGGGCGGCCGATCTTCGCGCGGATGTCGTCGAGCGACGGGCGACGGTCCGTGTACCACAGGTCTTTGCCGTCGGATCCGAAGCCGAAGCTGCCGACCTCGAGCCCTCGCAAAGCTTTCTGAAAGCTTTCCTTGAACGTGCGGCCGATCGCCATCGTTTCGCCGACGCTTTTCATCTGCGTCGTCAGCGTGTTGTCGGCGTCGGGGAACTTCTCGAAGGCGAAGCGCGGGATCTTCGTGACGACGTAATCGATCGTCGGCTCGAAGCAGGCCTTGGTCTCGCGGGTGATGTCGTTTTGCAATTCGTGCAGCCGATAGCCGACCGCGAGCTTCGCCGCGATCTTCGCGATCGGGAAGCCGGTCGCCTTCGACGCCAACGCGCTCGAGCGACTGACGCGCGGGTTCATTTCGATCACGATCATGCGACCGGTTTTCGGGTCGATCGCGAACTGGATATTCGAGCCGCCGGTTTCGACGCCGATCTCGCGAATGACCGCGAGCGAGGCGTCGCGCATCCGCTGGTATTCCTTGTCCGACAAGGTTTGCGCCGGGGCGACCGTGATCGAGTCGCCGGTGTGGACCCCCATTGGGTCGAAGTTCTCGATCGCGCAGACGATCACGACGTTGTCGTCGGCATCGCGCATCACTTCCATCTCGTACTCTTTCCAGCCGAGAATCGATTCTTCGAGCAGCACTTCGCTGATCGGCGAAAGATCGAGACCGTGGCGGACCATGCGCTCGAAGTCGGCTTTGTTGAAGGCTATGCCCGAGCCGGAGCCGGCGAGCGTGAAGCTCGCGCGAATCACGCACGGCAGGCCGATCTCTTGCTGGGCCTTCACCGCATCTTCGTAGTTGCGCACGGTCTTGCCGCGGCAAACTTCCAGGCCGATCTTTTCCATCGCCTGCTTGAAGAGCTCGCGCTCTTCCGCTTTGCGGATCACGTCGGGCCGAGCGCCGATCATCTCGACGTCGTACTTCTCCAAGATGCCGCGCTTCGCCAAGGCCATAGCGAGGTTCAAACCGGTCTGGCCGCCGAGCGTCGGCAAGAGCGCGTCGGGCCGTTCGGCCGCGATCACCTTCTCGACGATCTCGACCGTGAGGGGCTCGATGTAGGTCCGATCGGCGGTCGCCGGATCGGTCATGATCGTGGCCGGGTTCGAGTTGACCAGTACGACTTCGTAGCCTTCTTCGCGCAAGGCTTTGCAGGCTTGCGTGCCCGAATAGTCGAACTCACACGCTTGTCCGATGATGATAGGACCGGAGCCGATGATCAGAATCTTATGGATATCGTCGCGACGTGGCACGGCAGCAAGACCTCTTAAGCGGGGGCGACCTGACAGGAGCAAGCGCAGCCGCGAGGCCTCGGAAGAGGAACCGGCTGCGGTGTAAAATCCCACCAAGTTACCACGATGAGAGGCGGGGGGACAAGTGGCGGGATCGCGCTTCGATCAAGCCGATTGCAGAGGCCGACTTACGACGAATGTGAGCGAACGTCGCCGACCTTTTCGCGAAGAACGGCAGCGACCGCAACTCTCACAACTTCGGAGGATTTCCTCGCGCGGCATGCCAAACGCGCAAAATCAACACCCCTTCGACAACAGGCCGATAGTAGACGACATAGTTGCCGACCGGGAAAAGCCGCACGTCTCGCTTCCGGCTCGAGCGAAGCTGCTCGCCGATCAGCGGATGGTCGGCGAGTCGACGAAACGTCTCGTTGAAACGGTCGATCATCGACTCGGCCGCCGAACGATTTTCGATCGTGATTGCCGAAACGATTTCGAACAGATCCTCTTCCGCACGCCGAGCTCTGAGAAACTGCGGCACTAGGCCGGCTTCCGCGTTGAGTCGTCGGGGTACGCTTCACGAAGGCGGCGCTTAAGCTCATCGGGATTCCATTCGGCTCGATAGCCCGATTCGTATTCGTCGATCGCTTGATCGCAAAGTTCCAGGCGCGCAGCAAGATCCCCTTGAGCGGCACGCATTTCCAGCACTGCCGCTTCTAGGAGTGCCTTTCGCGAAGGATAGGCTCCGAGCGACAATGCGTCGTTGATAACTTGTTCGACTTGAGGAGACAGTGCATCACTCATGCAATTGAAATTACCAGTTTCGCGAGGCAGCGTCAAAATGGAACAACTGGTAATGGTTCACTTTGAAATTGCGAGAATTCACCTTAGTCGGAAAGCGACGTGAACACTTCAACCGATGCGCCTAGTTTCTCAAAAGCTCCTATAGCCAGCCGGACATCGTGGTAATCTAAATTGTCCGAAATCAGCATCGGCAAGCCGTTTTCCAACTCTGCCTTAACGGCCGCCGGCGGGATTAAGTCGCGAGAAGACATCGCGCGAACGAGCCGTAGTACCTCAAGAGGATGTGGCCCCACCGCGAGCAACCGAATTCCAAATAGTGGTGACATCCGAATAGTTTACCTGTTCGCGCATTATATTGCCCCCATGCCCAAAGATCACCAGCATAGAACAGCTTGAACCGTCCCAATCACGGCAGCCGACATAATCGCCACGCTCAACACCCAACGAACTACTCTGAATGCACGTTTGCCTGCTTTTGCGTCGTTCCCGGCGATTGACGCTTCGGGGAGCGCCATTTAGAGTTAAACTGTTTGCGAGGCTTCACATCCATCGATCTCGTCTTCCATTCGGCGGCAACCCTACGACGTGAGCAACAAGGCTTGGAGCGGAGTTTTTGAGCAGGCGACCGACAAGCGGGTCGAGAAGTTCACCGAAAGCGTGAGCTTCGACCACCGGTTGTATGCGCAAGACATCCGTTGTTCCACCGCGCATGCCCAAATGCTCGCGCAAGTCGGCCTCATCTCCGCAGACGAATGCCGCGCTATCGAGCAAGGACTCGAAGAGATACGCCAGGAAATCGAGCAAGGCCGGTTTCCCTTCCGCACCGAGCTCGAAGACATCCACATGCACGTCGAGCGGGCCCTCATCGACCGCACCGGCGACATCGGCCGCAAACTGCATACGGCCCGCAGCCGTAACGATCAGGTCTCGACCGATCTTCGCGTTTGGGTTCGCGACGCCATCGACGAGCTCGACCTCCGGCTCGTCGACTTGCAGAAAGCGTTCGTCGGCCGGTGCGCAGCTGATGCCGATGTCATCCTTCCCGGCTATACGCACATGCAACGGGCACAGCCGGTGCTCGCGCCGCACTACTGGCTGGCCTACACGGAAAAGCTCGAGCGCGATCGAGGTCGCCTGGCCGATTGCCGGAAGCGGCTCAACGTGCTCAGTCTCGGCGCAGCCGCGCTCGCGGGCACGACCTTGCCGATCGATCGCTTCGACGTTGCCCGCCGGCTCGGCTTCGACGCCGTCGCCGCGAACAGCCTCGACGTCTCAAGCGATCGCGACTTCGCCGTCGAGTTCGCGTTCGTCCTGACGCTCATCGCCGAACACCTCAGCACCTGGGCCGAAGAGTGGATTCTCTGGTCGACGACGGAGTTTAACTTCCTGAAGCTGCCGCAGACCTTCTGCACCGGCTCGTCGATAATGCCGCAGAAAATCAACCCCGACGTGCTCGAGCTCACGCGCGGCAAGACGGCCCGCGTCGTCGGCAACCTGACGCGGCTCCTCGTACTGATCAAAGGCCTGCCGCTGGCCTACAACCGCGACTTGCAAGAAGACAAAGAGCCGCTGTTCGACTCGGCCGACACGGTGCGGATGTGCCTGGAGCTCGCCGCTCCGCTCGTCGCCGGAGCCGAATTGAAGCGCGACGTCATCGCGGCCCGGCTCGACCGGGGCCATCTCGACGCCACGACCTTGATGGAATACCTGATTAAGCAAGGGGTTCCGCAGCGCACCGGCCATGAGATCGTCGGCAAGCTCGTGCGCACGGCGCTCGACCGCGATTGTCGCTTGGCCGACCTGCCGCAAGCCGAATTCACCGCCGCCCATCCTTGCCTCGACGAGCGGGTCTTCGCGATCCTCGGGCCGAAGCAAGCGGTCGAGGCGTTCGTCAGCTACGGTTCGACCGCGCCGCGCGAAGTGGCCCGACAAGTGGCAGCGTGGACACAGAAGCTCGGCCTGAGCTAGAGAACCCCTCGTACCTTTGGAGAGAGACCGGATCGTTGGAGTGAGGACTTGTGCTGCGCAACGGACCCGCGCTTGAAGAAACCGTTTGATGCGTGCCTTGTTCGTCGTGTTTTAACGTCGCGTCTTAGCTAGGTCGTGTTGCCATGAGCCGACATTCCATTCCTTTCGTGCTCGCGTTATTCGCCGCGGTCGCTGGTTCGACGGCGCAAGCCTTCGGGCAAGCTGCCCCTGCCGCACCTGCCGCGGCTCCTGCCGCCGGTGCCGCTCCTGCGAAGCCGCCGGCCGCGAAACCCGCCGCCGCTGCGCCGGCAGCCGCCCCGGCCGAGCCTGCCGAACCGGAAAAGTATGCCGACCCGGCCGTGCAGGCGTTGATGGATACCAAGCCGGAGACGCCGCAAGATCTCGTCAACGTGATCGCGCTACTGCTCGACTTGAAGCAACCCAAACCGGCAAAGACGTTATTTACGAAGCTACTCGCCGCGGCCACGGAAGAAGCCGATCTCGCGGCGCTCGGCAAGAAGGTCGGCAGCGCAGCGCTCTATCGATTGGCCGAAGTCCCCGAATTCCGACCGCAAGGGCTCGAGTTCGTCCGCAAAGTCACGGCGGCGATGGATCGCGCGGCCCGCAATCCCGACCGCCTCGCCGAGTTGATCGAACGCTTGAAAGAACCCTCGCTCGAGGTTCGGCTGGCGGCGATCGCCGAACTCCGCAGCGGTCGCGAACAGGCGGCGCTCGCGTTATTAAATGTCTTGCTCGCTCCCGACCGGTCTGCGGAGCACGGCGGCGTTCGCGCGGCGCTGGCGTCGCTTGGTGCCGACGGCATCGAACCCCTCGCGCTCTTCGCCGCCGCCGGCAACGAATCGCAACGCACCGCCTCGCTCATGGCGCTCGGACTCACCGACGACCGCGAAGCGCGCGAGCCGCTCTACGCCGCGGCCTTCGCGCCACAAAGCGCGTCGCACGTGCGGCAGATCGCTTCGCAGGCGCTTGCTCGTCGACTGGGGAAACTGCCGAGCCCGATCACGGCTGCGGCCGAGCTTTATCTAGACGCCAAGCGTCTCTACTTGTCGCCGATTGCACCGGAAGACCTCACGGCTCCCGCCGGCGTATGGCATTGGGACGTCGCCGCGAAGAAACCGGTTCTCGCGGCAACGACGCGCCGCGCCGCCGTACTGGCCCAAGCGGCCCGACTCGCCCGTACGGCCGCCGAGATCGCCGACCGCGATCCGAGCGCCGTCACGCTAGCGCAAGCCGCGAGTTTGGAGGCGGCGCTGCTCACCGCACCCGTAGCGAAACCACAACCGGCGACGGAAGAAGCTCCAGCGGCGGAAGCCGATCCGGCTGCGCCGAAAGCCGCCGCAACTCCTGCGGCCGCGGCATCTAATCCCGTAATGCAGTGGAGCGTCGACGTCAAACCTACCGCCGCGGAATTGCGACGACTGCTGGAGTTCGCCGCCGCAAACGATCGGGTCGCCTCGGTCGCCGCCGTCGTCGGCTTGTTGGCGAACGCCGAGGGAGTGCGTTCGCTCGACGGAGTCGGCGGCCGGCCGTCGCCGCTGGCAAAACTCATGACGCATCCCGACCGTCGGATTCGCTTCGCCGCGCTCGAAGCGATCGTGAAGCTGAACCCGCAAGAGCCGTTCGTCGGTTCCAGCGCCGTGGCCGACGCGCTCGGCTACTTCGCGGCGTCGACCGGCTTGCGCAAAGCGCTTGCCGTCGATGCCAACATCGCCCGCGCTCGCGACCTCTCCGGCATTACTTCGAGCCTCGGCTTTCAAAGCGATACCGCGTCGACGGCCCGCGACGCCGTGCGCATGGCGTCGGCCGATCCCGACCTGGAATTGGTCGTGATGTATCGGCCGATGCTGCTCGCCGAGCTCGGCCAATTGCTCGCTCAGTATCGAGCCGACTACCGCACGGCCCGTCTGCCTGTCGTCGTCTATTGCGAGCCGCAGGATGTCGAGCGAACCCGTTCGTTGATCGCCGGCGATCCGTTGGCGATCGCGATTTATCAGCCTCGCTCGACCGAGCAATTCGTCATGCAAACGTCCGACTTCGCGGCGGCCGCTTCGGCTTCGCTCGTGCCGGCCGCCGAACGGGTGCAAGAAGCCCGCAGCGCGCTGGCATCGATGGCAGGCCTGCTCGCGAAGCAAAACAAAGTCTTCAACCTGCGGTCGTTCGAGACCGCGCTCTTGGCCGCGGCTTGGAGTCCGGCCGTGTCGCTGGAGGCGAGCCGCGTGCTCGGCTACTTCGGTTCGCCGGCCGGGCAGCGCACGCTGGTCGATGTGGCGAGCTCGGAGAGTGGATCGCTCGAAGCTCGCAAAGCCGCGAGCGAGGCGTTTCGCGAGAGCGTTTATCGCCACGGCACGCTCCTCACGAAGAGCGAGATCGAGCGGCAATACGCGCGCTACAACGCTTCCGCCACGCTCGACAAAGAGACGCAAGCCGTGCTCGGCAGCCTGCTCGATGCGATCGAGGCGCGCGCCGTGAAAGTGCCCGGCATCGCGACGGCGCAGCCCGCCGTCGTCACGCCGCCGGCAAGCCCCGTGAAAAAGGCTGCGCCGGCGTCGCCATGAGCCCTTCTTCTCGCAGCTTCGATCCGCACGACCAAAGCGGACCTCCCATTCCGGGCCTGATCGGCGGCGGCCCGGCCATGGAGAAGGTTTATCAGCTGACGCGCCGGGTCGCCGGCTCGAACGCCAGCGTGCTCCTCTTAGGCGAGACCGGAACCGGCAAAGAACTGATCGCCAAGGCGGTGCATACGTTGAGCCCGCGCGGCAGCGGCCCGTTCGTGCGTGTGAATTGCGGTGCGCTTTCCGAGAGCCTGCTCGAAAGCGAGCTCTTCGGGCACGTTCGCGGCTCGTTTACCGGCGCGATCGACAACCGCACCGGCCGCTTCGAGGCGGCGCATACCGGCACCGTGTTTCTCGACGAGATCAACTCGACGACGCCGAAGCTGCAAGTGAAGCTGCTCCGCGTGTTGCAAGAGCGGGAGTTCGAGCGGGTCGGCGACACGGCGACGATTCGGGTCGATGTCCGTGTGATCGCGGCGAGCAATCGCGACTTGGCCGACGAAGTCGAGAACGAACGGTTTCGAGAAGATTTATACTACCGTTTGAACGTGGTTCCGATCCGACTGCCGCCGCTGCGCGAACGACGCGACGACATCCCGGAACTCGTCGGCCACTTCCTGAATATGTACAACGAGCGGAACGACCGCTACGTGGTCCATATCGATCAACGGGCCATGCAAGCGTTGCAAGACCATCACTGGCCGGGGAACGTCCGCGAGTTGCAGAACTACATCGAGCGGGCCGTCGTGATGGCTCCCGGCGATGAGCTGACGCTGGACTTGCTGCCGGAAAACGTGCAGGGTGGCGAGCCGGCAAAGGGGCGCAGCCCCCGCTTCAAAGGGACCGATCTCGAAACGCTCACCTTCGAGCTGGTGCAGCAAGGCCTGACGACGGCCTCCCCCAACGAGACCGAATTGCACTCGAAAATCGTCGATCGGGTCGAAAAAGAGCTGATCGTGCAGATCCTCGCGGCATGCGACAACGTACAGATCAAAGCGGCCGCGAAGCTCGGAATCAACCGTAACACGCTCCATAAAAAGCTCAAAGATTACGGCCTGGAAGACGGGAACTTGAAGGAATAGCCCGCCGTGGGGCGTAGAATGTAGAATCGGTTTCCGCCGCTCGCGGCGGAGGCCGGCCGTCGAAGTCGCTCCTGCCGATGCCCTGCGCAGCCCCTCCCCTTCTCTTTCAGGTCTCGATCGCCCCGCCATGCTCGCCGGAATCAGCCTTACCTGTTTCACCGCCAGCTATACCGTAGCGCTCGGGCTTGAAGCGACGCGCATGTGGTTTCGGAGCGGCTTGCGCGGCGCGCTGATGCTCGGCTTCGGCGCGGCCGGCGTGATCGCGCATACGCTCTTCCTCGGCTACCGCGCCACGCTCTCGACCTCGGCGGCTCCGCTGTCGAGCGAGTTCGATTGGTATCTGATCGCCGCGTGGGCCTTGGCCGCCGTGTATCTCGGTTGGACGTTTCGCCAGCTGAATGCCCCGAACGAGCGCCGCACCGCGGTCGGCTTGTTTTTGTTGCCGCTGGTGCTCGCGCTCGTCGCGGCGGCGCAGTTTTCGGCGGCACGCGAACCGCTGGCCCGCGAGCAAGCCTCGGGCATCTGGCTCACGATTCATTTCTGTTGCCTCGCGACCGGCTTCGTGAGCGTGTTGCTCGGCTTCGCGACCGGCGTAATGGAGCTCGTGCAAGCGTATCGCTTGAAACACAAACTCCGCGCGCAGCAAGGGCTCCGGCTCCCGAGCCTCGAATGGTTGCAACAAACCGGCCTGCGCACCCTCTTCGCTTCGTTCACGCTTCTCTCCCTCGGCTTGCTTACCGGCATGATCTTGAACCTCGTGAAGGGGCAGTTCTCTTGGAGCGATCCGGTCGTGTGGCGATTCGGCATGGTCGTCCTCTGGCTCGCCGCCGCTTCGACGTTCGTCGTCGTTTACAAGCCCGCGCGGCAAGGGCGCAAGATCGCGTATCTCACGATCGTCTCGGCGCTGGTCGTCGTCGTGTCGCTCGGCCTCGGGCGATTGCTGCCGAGCGGCCACGGCGCGCCGAAGCATCGCTCCGGCATTGCAGCCATCGTCTGCCCTCCGCAAGCCGGCCGAGGTGCGGTATGAAATTACAGATGGTCGGCTGCAGCCATCACAACGCCTCGACCGAAGTGCGAGGCCGGATCGCGTTTAGTCCGGCGCAAGCGGCCGAAGCGCTCCGTACGCTGCGCTCGCGCTGGCCCGCCGCCGAAGCGGTGCTCATCTCGACCTGCAATCGGATCGAGCTCTACACGGCCTCGGAGGAGGATGACGCCACTCCCTCGCATCAAGAGGTCGTGCAGTTCTTCGCCGACTTTCACGGCCTCGAGCCGATCGAAGTCTTCGACGACCTCTTCGAGCGTTCGGGCGAAGATGCGGTGCGGCATTTGTTCACGGTCGCCGCGAGCCTCGACAGCATGGTGCTCGGCGAAGCGCAAATTCTTTCGCAAGTGAAGCAAGCCTACGAGCTGGCGACGAAGCAACAGTCGGTCGGCCCATTGACGAACCAAGCGTTTCAAGCGGCACTGAAGGTGGCGAAGCGCGTCGCTACGGAAACCTCGATCAACGAGAAACGGGTCAGCATCCCGAGCGTCGCGGTGCAGGACTTCGCGAAGAACATCTTCGAGCGGTTCGACGACAAGCGGATTCTCTTGATCGGCGCCGGCGAGATGGGGGAAGAAACCCTCACGTATCTCAAGAGCGAAGGGGCGCAAGACTTCGTCGTCGTCAATCGAAACTTCGATCGGGCCCGCGACTTGGCGGCGCGCTTCGGAGGACGAGCCGCGGAGTGGGAATACTTGCCGATGTTGTTGGTCGACGCCGATCTCGTCGTCTCGACGACCGGCGCGACGGAGCCGATCGTCACGCTGGCGGACTATCGCAAGATCGAAGATGAACGCTTTCAGCGCGATCTGTTTATTCTCGATCTCGCGATCCCGCGCGACTTCGACCCTGCGATCGGCGATCGTCTCGGCGTCTATCTCTATTCGATCGACGATCTCGAAGAAGCCTGCCGCCGCAATCGGGCCGAGCGCGATCGGGAGCTGCCCAAAGCGCTCGGCATCGTCGAGCTCGAAACCTCGCGTTTCATGGCCGATCTGCATCATCGCGCTACCGCGCCGATTATTAAGCGACTCAAGCAGGGCTGGCAGCAGCCCAAGGAAGATGAGCTCCGTCGGCTGTTCAGCAAGCTCCCCGACCTCGACGATCGAGCCCGCGAGTCGATCGCGGAATCGTTCGAGCGGCTGATCAATAAGCTGCTGCACCCGCCGCTGGAGTCGCTACGGGATGAAGCTCGCCACGGCGTGCCGCACGGCTTGCTCGATGCGCTGAAGCGGTTGTTTCATTTGAAAGAGTAATGGGCAGTGGGCAGTGGTCGGTTGAAGACGGATTACCGTTCACAAGCCGGTAAGTCGTCGCGCTTGCGGTTTCGCGGTAACGTCGCAACCTACAAAGGTCATGCCGCTATGCATACTTCGCCTCACGAAGATCTCTCGCGTCGCCTGTTCCTCGGGCGCTCCTGCTGCTCGCTCGCTGCCGTAGGCTTCGCTACGCGGGCGAGCGCCGCTGCCGACGTCGAGGGAGAACACTCGAAGCAAATCGACAAGGTCGTACACAAGAATCTGAAGGCCGGCGGGCCGGGCATCGCCGTGTTGGTTGTGAGCGCAGGGGAGATCGAACACGCCCGGGGCTACGGCTTCGCCGACATCGAAACGAAGCGGCCGATCACGACACGGACGCCGTTCGATCTGGCGTCGGTGTCGAAGCAGTTCACCGCCATGGCCGTGATGATTCTCGCCGAGCGCGAGCAATTGACGTTGCGCGACGACGTGCGCAAGCATCTTCCTGAGTTGCCCGCGTTCGATGAAGATCGCCCGATCCGCATCCTCGATCTGTTGCACCACACGTCGGGCCTCACGGATTACATGGAGTTGTGGACCGGGACCGATGCCGAATTCGAGAAGTTGCCGACCCTCGGGGTATTGAAGATCGCGGCGAAGCACAAGCTCGGGCACAAGACCGGCACGCAGTACGAATACTCGAACACGAACTACGCGCTGCTGGCGATCCTCGTCGAGCGTGTCGCGAAGATGACGTTCGCGAAGTTTCAGGCGAAGGAGATCTTCACGCCGCTCGCGATGCGCGACTCGTTCGTTTACGACGGCTCTGTGCCGCATCCGAACGTGATTCCGCGCGGCTATAAGCGAACCGACGACGGGGTCGAACTTGTCGGCAGCCCGAACGTGATCGTCGGCGACGGCAATCAGTTCAGCTCGATCGAAGACATGGCGAAGTGGGATCTTGCGCTGCGCTCCCATAAGCTCGTCTCGAAGCAGATGCAGCAACGGGCCTACACGCCGGGGAAGCTCGACGACGGCGAAGCGCACGACTACGGCTTCGGTTGGACCGATGCAAGCAGCGACGACCATCGGGCCGTTTCGCATGATGGAAGTTGGGCCGGTACGGCGACGTATATCTGTCGCTATCTCGACGACGATCTCACCGTCGTGATCTTGTCGAACGACGATGCGTTCGATGTCGACGCGCTCGGCGACAAGATTGCCGAGGTCTACTCGTAACGCGTTCGCTCATGGTCGGCGGGATCGCGCACGTATTGGTCGAAAGAGTGCTTTCCTGACGGCTGCGCGACCAATCGCAATTCTTCGATTCGGCGAAAGCGGCTCGCTATTCGACCTTTCCTCCCCGTTTTCCGGTATCTCCGGCTTATTCAACCATTCGGCATAGAGTGTGCATTACCTCCTCAAAGAAAGACGAAGCCATTAGGGCATCGTCGAATACTTACAACCGAAATTCTTCGGAGGATGACATGCGATATCTCTTTTCACTCTTGTTGGTCGGTGCCTGCTTATCGGCGATGCCTAAGACGGCGGATGCTCAAGTGGCTGCGAACGTCGCGGGCAACGTAGCTGGTGCGGCGGTGAATGCCGCAGTCGATGCCGATGCTTGGCGTTGGAAGTACCACAACAACAATTGGTGGTACTACGATCAGAACAACCAATGGGCCGTGCATCATCAGAACAACTGGGTGTACCCGAACGCTCAAGGCGTCTACATGTACAACAACCAGAACATCTTCGGTGGGCCCGTGCGATACGGAGCCGGCTACCGCGGTAACGTTTACGGCAACGGCTATAACAACGGTTATTACGGCAACGGCTACGGGAACGGCTACTACAACAACGGTTACGGCAATGGATACGGCAACGGCTACTACGGCGGCCGTGGCGCGAACACCGGAGCAGCGATCGGTGGCGCACTTGGCGGCGGGCGTGGCGCCAACATCGGTGCGGCGATCGGCGGGGCGATCAACAGCGGTCGCTAACGGATAGCTGATAGCCGAGATAAAACGAAAAGAGCCCGCGCGATTTGAGAGAATCGCGCGGGCTCTTGTTTTTTATGACGTGTTGGTGAGTGAGCAACTCAGCGAGCCGCCCCTCATCCGGCTGCTGCTGCCGCCACCTTCTCCCGCCGGGAGAAGGGTTACCAGTTCAGGCCGAACTGGGCGCCGCCTTTCTTTTTAGCCATGCCTCCCTTGAGGTTCTTCGGCTGCGGCGGCAGCGGAATTACCGGGGCGTTTTCCTCCGCTTCTTCTTCCGCCTGCTTTTTCAAGACCTCGGGATTGATCGATAGCGCCTTCATCGACAGGCTGATTCGCTTCTGATCCAGGTCGACGCTTAAGACCTTCGCTTCGATCTCTTGCCCTTCCTTCAGGAAGTCGCTCACGCGCCAGACGCGCTGATGGGCCAGTTCCGAGATGTGAACCAAGCCGTCGATCCCCGGCTCGAGTTGCACGAACGCGCCGACCTTGTCGAGCGTCCGCACGACCGGTCCGCGAATCACATCGCCTTGCTTGTACTTATACGAAGCGAGCTTCCAAGGATCTTCGAGCAGATCGCGTAGCGACAGGCCGATCTTGCCGCTGGCTGGGTCGATGTTCACGACCTTCACCTTCACCTTATCCCCCGTGCTTAAGACTTCGCTCGGGTGCTTCACGCGATTCCAAGCGAGCCGGCTGACGTGGATCAAACCATCGACGCCGCCGATATCGACGAACGCGCCGAAGTCTTGAATGCGCGTGACGATCCCTTCTTTCACATCGCCGACTTGCAACTCCGCCATCAGCTTCGTTTTCGCTTCTTCCTTCTCGCGCTCGATCACCGCACGACGGCTGAGCACCAGCCGACGCCGTTCCGGCTTGGCTTCCGTAACGAGCACGGTCCACTTCTCGCCGACGAACTGCGAAAAGTCTTCGACCCGATACACGGCGACTTGTCCGGCCGGAATGAAGCCTTTCAGATTGCCGACGTCCGCTTCGAGCCCACCCTTGTTGTGGCCCGAGATGCGCACGTCGATGATCGCCCCTTCCGAGATCTGCGACCAATCGCCGACCACGGTCGGGCGGTTCGGGAGCGAGAGACCGTAGAAGTTTTCTTCTTCGTTGAACTTCCCGACGACGACCTCGACGATCTGCCCAAGCGTCGGCGGCTCGGTGAAGTTCGTGAGCGGCAGCACCCCTTGCGCGTTCGGGCCGAGCTCGATGAAGACGTCCCCTTGATAGATCTTGATCACGCGGCCGGGGCGGCGGCTATCTTGTGCGATCTCGACCAGCTTCGTCGACTTGCCGGCGGTGTCGACCATGTCGTTGAGCGACATCCCTTGGAGCGCTGCGGAAACTTCGGCTTCGAGATCGTCGGGCAAGCTCGAGCGAATGTTAGGGACCGGCGTCTTCACGCCCGACGGACGCCCGTCGCTCAGCACGCGCTCGGCGACCGCCTTCACGCGCTGCCCGCCGGGACGCTGCGTGCCGATCTTCACCTTCGGGCCGGCCTGCATGTCGTCGCCGGTCGGCGAAAGCGGAGCATCCGTTTGCTGCGCGGCGGCAATGGCAGGGTCGAGATCGGCGGTGGAGTTGGGGCGGGGATCGCTGCTGGAATTCGATTCGCTCATGGAACGTGCTTCTTTCAAGACATCCGTGGGACGCGTGAAGCCTCGAGATTCGCGACCGGCAATGCCGAGCGCGTCGAGGCGGAAAACGAAGAGTCAAATGTACCAGTCGGCTGCGCCCCCTGAAAGATGCGGCCGACGACATGCAGCCCCGCGGATCACCGACGGTGAAACATCGGCGACGAAACATCGACAACGTCGCGATTTAGGGACTGCGAGCCGAAGCCGACGGGGGATAAAATGCGTGCTTTACGACGCTTGTTCTTTCGCTGAGGACCGACCCGTGGCGTTTGACGTCGAAAAGTATCCGTCGTCGGTGCGCGAGCTCTTGGTGCCCGAGCGGATCGCCGCGCTCGATGCCGGTGCGCCGAACCCCGCTGCGCGTTCGCGGTTGGCAGCGCTTCGCAGTTCCGACCTTGCGGCCGCCCGCAAGCCGGCCGACGGCGCGATGGCCGAGGCCTGCCTAGCCGGGCTCTGGCTCTATCACGACTTTCTCAGCGAGTCGCATGCCTTGAGCCAAGAGATCGCCGGCGCGACCGGAAGCTACTGGCACGCCCTCATGCACCGCCGCGAACCAGACTACGACAACTCGAAGTATTGGTTTCGGCAAACGGGCGAGCATGAGGCGTTCGAGGCGTTACTCGCGGCGGCGCGTGCGGAGTTCTCCCGGCGTCCGGCAACGGCCGCCGAAGCCACGCGGGCCTTTGCGCCTATTGAAGTGCAAACGCTGATCGCCGCGCCGAAGTGGGATCCCTATCGCTTTGTCGACCTTTGCGAGGCTGCGACGAAGGGAGACCGCGAGCTGCAGCAAGCGTGCCGAACTTTGCAGGCGATCGAGTGGCATACGTTGTTTGATTATTGCTTTGAGCGCGCGGTGAGGTGACACGGGCGCTACAGCGTGAGCGGACCGCGAAACCGCAAGCGAACCACGATCTCGCTGATGACGCTCGGCTCTGAATTGTCTTTACTGACCCCTGACCCCTTCCTCCTCTCCCATGCCTTTTGAATTCTATTGTCCGCAAGGGCATCTGCTCGAGGGAGACGACGAGCAACTCGGCACGCAGGGGCGCTGTCCGCTGTGCGGGACGTTGTTCATGTTTCCGAAGTCGGCCGGGGTCGGAGCGGCGGGAGCGCGCTCGCGCGGCGCTTCCTCTTCCGGAGGTGCTGCGGCGCAAGAGCCGATTGCGCCGCAGGTCGCCGTGCCCGAGCCGCGGGTGTTGCAAGTGCTTTGTCCGCGCGGGCACGCGCTGGAAACGCCCGAAGAGATGCTCGGCACCGAGGTGATCTGCCCGCAGTGCCGAACGCAATTCGTACCGACCGTGGAGCGGAGCGTCGCTTATCTGCGGCATAAGCAGCGCTACGAAAACCAGAAAGAAGACGCCAAAGGACGGTTCTGGATCGCGATCGCGGTGGTTGCGACGGCGATCGTCGTCGTGACGCTCATCGGCATGGGCGTGTATTTGAAACGTCGCGGCTAGCGCGTAAGAGAGGCGTGACAAACGCTCGACGGCGCGATAAGGTGCAACCGCGCTATAAAGTCACTGCGCAGTGCGACCGGTTCGCCCGCCCTTCCCTTGAGGACTCCCGCCATGTTCGTCGCTCCCGTTCGGCTTGCTTCGCTGACGAAGCCTTTGAATGCGCTCTCCGTCATCGCGTTGCTCGGCTGCGCATTGCTGGGCAGCAGCGCCGCAGCGCAAGAGCCGATCGTGCCGACTGACCGAATCGCGCTCTTCAACGGCACCGACCTCACCGGCTGGTACACCTGGCTGAAAGACACGCAGCGCGAAGATCCGCGCAAGGTGTTCACCGTGCGCGACGGACTCCTGCACATCTCGGGCGACGGCTTCGGCTGCGTCACGACGAACCAGGCCTATCGCAATTATCATCTCGTCGCGGAGTTCAAATGGGGGCCGCGCACGTGGCATGAGCGCGCGAAGAAGGCCCGCGATTCCGGCATCTTGGTTCATTCCTACGGTGCCGACGGCGCGTACAACGGCATCTGGATGCGTTCGATCGAAACGCAGATCATCGAAGGGGGCTACGGCGATTTCATCGTCGTCTCCGGCGGGATCATCGATCCGAATCAGAAGCTGTCGATCAAAGCCGAGGTCGAGCAAGATCGCGACATGGAATGGGTCTGGCACGAAGGGGGCGAGAAGCGTGAGTTTCTGCGCGGCCGCGTCAACTGGTTCGGTCGCGATCCCGATTGGAAAGATGAGCTCGGCTTCCGCGGCAAGCAAGAGATCGTCCCTGCCGACGCCGAGTGGATCCGCATGGACGTGATCTGTCGCGACGATTCGATCACGAACCTCGTCAACGGCGTCGTCGTCAACCACGCGACGGAAGCGAACCCATCGACCGGCAAGATCCAGATCCAAGCCGAGCTTGCGGAGATCTTCTTTCGGCGGATCGAGTTGTACCCGCTCGGGAAAGCGCCGAAGTTCCGTTAAAGTAGTAGGCACGTTCCACGTGCCGTAACCACGTGCGCCTTTCGAGCGCGACGCACGCTCGCGCCACGTTCGACATCCGTTCAATAGCCCCGGATGCCTATCCGGGGGCGAGCCGTGTTCGTAGCTCGAAGCCCCTTGTGGCGGACGGCACGTGGAACGTGCCTGCTGCATTCGGTGCATTCCTCGTCATTCGTCCTTAAAAACCGGCACAATCGGGCTTTATTATCGCAACCTACCTATGCCGCTCCCTAGCTAAGTGCTATAGTTGGGGCGTAACGAGGTGGTAAGAAGCGACGGCCCGTAGCGGTTTGCCCAGCAAACCATTGCGAGCGCTTTCGCCCCGAATGCTTCTTCTTGAAGCGGCCATTTTCCCCTGCAGCAGCGGCTTTCGAGCATTGGGCTCCAGTTCCGTGGTCCGCCGGGAAAAGTATCCGGCTCTCGACCGCGATTCACCGCTTGCCCCCTCCGCCGAGCAACACGACCGCTGCGCATTTACCAAATGCAAAGCGTCCGCTCGGTGCGTATTGGGGTCGTCCGGCTCTGCTTGCAGAGCGCGACGTGACGCGGCCGCCGGTCTTTGCAACAGCGCTTTCCTTTCCGAACACCGCACTCGCTCGAGTGCGAAATCGGAGCGAAGCGATTCGTTGCCACCGCAGCCTCCTTCGACGTCGACCCGGCGATTCTTTCGGCTGAGAACTCCACGTTCTTCGCCGCCGTGCGCTTGCCGCACCCGTCGCGACCGACGGGCCGTACCGATGTTTTCGTATTTGTGTTTCTAGGATGATTTTAGAATGACGACGTTCCAAGACTTAGGGCTTTCCGAACCGCTGCTCCGCGCGATTGCCGCCGACGGTTATGAAACCCCGACCCCGATTCAAGCCCAGGCGATTCCGCACGTGCTCGCCGGCCGCGACCTTTTCGGTTGCGCTCAAACAGGCACCGGCAAAACCGCCGCGTTCGCCGTACCGCTCATCGAGCGGCTCATCGCCGACCCGAAGCAGGTCGCTCCGAAGCAATGCCGCGTGCTGGTTCTCGCCCCGACGCGCGAACTCGCCGGCCAAATCCATGAGAGCTTCCGGAGCTACGGCCGGAACACGAAGCTGCGCTCGACCGTCATCTACGGCGGCGTCAACCAACGTCCGCAAGCGACGGCGATGATGCGCGGCCTCGACGTCTTGATCGCCACGCCGGGCCGGCTGATCGACTTGGTCAATCAACGGCTCGTCGAATTGAAGAACGTCGAATACCTCGTGCTCGATGAAGCCGACCGAATGCTCGATATGGGCTTCATCCACGATGTGCGCCGGATCGTGAAGATGATCCCCACGCAACGACAGACGTTGTTCTTCTCGGCCACGTTGCCGAAAGAAGTTCGATCGCTCGCCGACTCGATGCTCCGCGATCCGCTGGAAATTCAAACCACGCCTCAAGCTACGCCGGCGCAAACCGTCGAGCAATCGGTGTTCTTCGTCCCGCAGAAGCAGAAGCGACATCTCTTGGTGCATCTGTTGCAAGATGGTGCGATGAGCCGCGTCATCGTGTTCACGCGCACGAAGCATGGTGCCGACAAGCTGCAAAAAGACTTGGTCAAGTCGGGCATCCGCGCCGAAGCGATTCACGGCAACAAGAGCCAGAACCAGCGCGAACGGGCCTTGGCCGCGTTCAAGTCGCAGAAGCCGCCGATCTTGATCGCGACCGACATCGCGGCCCGCGGCATCGACGTCGACGGCGTGTCGCATGTCGTCAACTACGAACTGCCGCACGAACCGGAAACCTACGTGCATCGCATCGGCCGCACCGGTCGCGCCGGCCTCACCGGCTCGGCCGTCGCGTTCTGCGATCCGGAAGAGCGTTCGCGTCTGCGCGACATCGAGCGCTTGCTCCGCAAGACGATCCCGGCCCGAGGGGAACTCCCGCAGTTCGATCCGGCGCTGGTCGCCGCAGTCCACGACACGAGCCCTGAGCGCGGCGATCGTGGCGAGCGTTCGCAAGGCCAAGGTCGCTCACGGAGCGTCATCGGCGGCGAAGCCCGCTCGGGTGGTCGCTCCGGCTCCGGCCGCAGCAACAGCGGCGGCGGTCGCGGTGGTCGGACGAATACCCGTTCTTCGGGCGGTCGCCCCAGCGGCGGCTCTTCCCAAGGAGGGCATGGCGGCCACGGTCGAGCACACGGCTCCTCCGGCGGTGGCGCAAGCCGTCCGGCAAACGGCGGCGGCAACGGTACGGCACCCGCCGTGCATGCCCCGGCAAAGCCTGCCGGACCAGCTGCGGAAGGTCGCCCGCCGCAGAAAAAGCATCGCCGTGCCCTGTAATGAGCCGCGGCATAGAATAACCATGCGGGAGATGGAGCCGCTCGCCTCAGGCGCTGGCGGCTCCGTCTCCCTTTTTTACCTATCTATCGGGTAGCGTTTAACGTAAAGTTTTACTAATTCCAGTTTTACAAAAGGCCTTCCGACCATCGAACACAAGCAAAAAGTGAATGAGCAGATCCGCGTTCCCCAAGTGCGGATGATCGGCGCCGACGGCGCTCAGTTGGGGATCATGAACACCGTGGACGCTCTGAACCAGGCACGCGAGGCGGGCTTGGATCTCGTCGAAGTTTCTCCGAACGAGAAGCCCCCGGTCGTCCGTGTGATGGACTTCGGCAAGTTCAACTACCAGAAAAACAAGCGCAAGAATAAGAACGTCACGCACCAGCAGCGGCTCAAAGAGATTCGTGTCCGCCCGCAAACCGGGGCCCACGACATCGACATTCGCGTGAAGCAGGCCCGCGGGTTCTTGGAAGAACGGGATAAGGTGTTGGTGACGCTGACCTTCCGGGGTCGCGAACTGGCCCACATTCAAGAAGGCCAAAAGATTCTCGACGGGATCGTTTTGCAACTGGCGGACGTCGCTAGCGTCGAGGCCCCCTCGATGCGTCAGGCGAAGCGTTTGACCTGCATTTTGGCCCCGAAATAGCCCCCTGAGCGGAATGCATCGGCCTGGCCCGGCGGTTGGCGGCTGCCGATCGATTTTGGATCGGCGGGGGCTCCCGAAAGGGGCTCTAAATCCGGAACCGGGGTTTCGCTTCTCGGCGTTGGCGCCTATTTAATCGCGGTGCGTACCGGTTTGATCTCCGGTGTGCGGGTTCAGTTTCCGGTGTACCGGGGGGCGAAAACGGCCTGTTAGGCGGCATGGCCGTCAAAACCGGCCGGGAAAGAGCTTCGGGAACGGCCGGTTTTATTTTGGCCGATCCCGACGGCGCAATTATACTTAGATCGACCGGACGCTCGTCCTAAACTCCTTATGTCTATTTCGCGGCCTTGCCGCGTGCTTCGGTTCATCCTCATCGAGGGTCTCGCTCCCATGAAAGTTTCCCGCTTCTTTTCGTTCGTCGCCCTCGTCGGGGCGCTGGTCGCATCGACTCCGAGCATGGTCACGGCAGCCGAGCCGAGTTCGAGCCGAGCGTTGAAGCCGGGCCAATACAATCCGGCCAACGAGACCGTCGAATTCTTCGCCGGCATCAAGTCGGGCGAGATCGAAGTCAAGATGATCCATAAGGATGTGGCCCAAGGCAAAGTGTTCATCAAGAACGCCTCCGGCAAGCCGCTGAACGTGAAGCTGCCCGAGACCTTCATCGGCGTGAACGCTCAAATGGGCGGCGGCGGTATGGGTGGTGGTGGCGGAGGCGGCGGCCAAATGTCCGGCGGTGGCGGCATGGGGGGCGGCGGTGGTGGTGCCGGGGGTGCAGGCGGCGGCGGTGGCAACTTCTTCAACGTCGCGGCTGAAAAAGTCGGCGAAGTCCCTTTCGTCAGCGTCTGCCTCGAACACGGCAAGCCCGATCCTCGGGCCGCGATGAAGTATGAGATTCGTCCGCTCGACTCGATCTCGGCGAAGCCCGAACTGCGCGAGACGCTCAAGCTTCTCGGCCAAGGCTCCTTGTCGCAACGCGCCGCTCAAATCTTGGCTTGGCACTACAACTCGAACATGAGCATGGAAGAGTTGGCCGCGAAGCGAATCGAAAACCTCGCCGGCCCGAGCACTCCTTATTTCGAGCCGCAAGAACTTCGCGAAGCCCTGCAAGCGCAGGCCTATATCGTGAAGAAGCTTGAAGAAGCCGAACTGGGGACGACCCCGGTCGTCGTGCCGAAGCTGTAAGCAGCCGACGCGAGTAGGCGAAAACCAAAAAAACGGGCCGCGGCGAGAGACATTCTCGCCGCGGCCTTTTTCGTAGACGCAATACGCAGTCGTTCGGAAGTCCGGCGGACGAAGGCTTGCCCTTCATCTTCATGCCGCGCCTCTATTCCGGCCCCATGTAGTTGCTCTCCATCAGATCGCGGAGCACGAACGTCTTCTTGTCGAACGGCTCGTCGAGCTGCTTGAGGATGCGTTGATACGCTTTGATCAGGTCGACGACTTCGGCCGCCGTCTGATCGTCGATCATGAGGGGGTATTTGTCGAGAATCACCCGCCACCGGCGGAACGCTTCCTCGAACGTCTTCTTCGCTTCCCACGGCTTATCGTCGGCATCGCGGAGTGCTTTGTAGAAGTATTCCCGCGCCGTGAGGGCCTCGTTCGACTGTTCCATCTCGCTGCGGGCGAGCCAGTAGTCGTAGCTGTAAACCTTGCGCATGCTCTTCGCTTCGGTGACTTGGACGCGCAACCGATTCACGTCTTCCGCCGTCCGTTGGGCTTCCGCACGCTTCGGCCCTTCCACTCGGGCCGCGATTTCCGTTTCGTTCGTCGACAGCGCGCGATTCGCCGCATAGGCCAAGTGCGATTCGATTTCGGTCCGGCTGTCTTCCGGCGTTTTCCACGCACGACGCTGGTCTTCGGGCAGCGCAGCCTCTTTTTCCGCGTGGATCTTCTCGCGCAGGCCGGGAGTCAACGATTCGAATTTATCCTTCGCCTCTTGCAGAGCGACCTCGTTTTTCTTCAGCGAATCCATCCGAAAAAAGTAGCCGTTCACCGAGGGGAACTCGCGCTCTCCGAATTCGACCCAATCTTGATGCGCCTTGAGCCAAGCCGCGCGGGCCCGATCGCCGAAGACCCCTTCCGACTCCAGCGCTTCGGCATATTTGCTCTGCGTCATCGGAACTTGGATGTTGAAGTTCTCAGGGCTCATCGAGCGCAAGACCGCGCCGCGACGATCGACCATGTCTTGCGCAAACCGCAGGTAGCGCTTGCCGTAGAGCCAGCTATCGCGCTCTTCCGCCCAACCGGCGTCTCCTTCGGCCGCCTGCGGTACGAGGAGTCGCCGGCTATCGACATCGCCGGAGAACAAGCGGCGAAACTCGCGCCGTTCGTCGGCTTGGCCGATCTTGTGGCCCGTATACCAACCGAGCCAGTAAGGATACCCCGGCTCCAATTCGTTGTAGTCCATCCCTTGATGCAGCAGCTTGAAACCTCGAATCACCCAATAGAACTTCTCGCGATAGTCGTCCCACACGGAAGAGATGTTGTAGGCGACGTTCCACGCTTGATGTTCCCACACCTTCACGTAGTACGGCTGGAGATAGGTGAGCTGTTTCAGCGACGCCATCAGGCTGATCCAGTCTTCTTGCTTCTGATACTCGGCGACCTTCTGCTGCAACACGCAGACGGCGACGCCGTGCAAGCCGAGCGAGACGTAGCGCACGGCGCTCGACGTCGGATCGATCTTGCCGAGCTGCGCTTGGCCGAGCTTGTATTCGGTGCGCAATTCCGAGAGCTTGCCGCCGCCGGTCTCCGAGCCCGACTCCGGTGCCACGGCAGCCGGGCGGCCGATCATCGACAGCGGGACCAAGAGCGCGGCGATGAGCGCCAAATACGTTACTTTGCGCTGAAACGAGCGATTCATTACTTGGCGACCTCGACGAGCTTGAAGATCAAGAAACCGGCGAGAAACAGCGGTATCGCGAAGGCACCGGCCTGCAGGGCATGCTCGAAGACCAAGGCCGGCGACAAGTCGAATCCGCGGGCTACGTTTTCTACGTCGCTCATGCCCGCAAAGTCGGGCACGAATCGTAAAAGTCCTTCGACGACCCAACTCATTTGCTTATCGAAGGCCTTGATGACTTCGGTCGTCATCCCTTCGTCGAGCTCGATCGCGGTGGCTTTCTGCTGCAAGACGCGGACGGCCGATTCCAACATCCCGCCGCTATGCACCGCGGTTCCGAAGAGAGTTCCCTGGGCGACCGAGATCAACACCGGCTTCATCACGGCTGCGATGATCGTGATCGTCGTGGCGAGCATGGCGACCGGCCCGCTTAAGAACGTGCTCCAGAAGACGCCGATCGTGACGGTCAGCAGCGCTTGCAGCCAAATGCCGAAGAACGCCTTAGCGAAGTTCACATCGAAGCGCCCTTCGCGAGCGAGCAGATAAACATCCGTCGGGCCGACGCCGAAAAGTTGCGAACGGGGAATACATTGCAACTCGACGATCACGGTTCCATCGTGAACCAGATTCTTAAACAGATCGATCGGCTTGCCGGCGACATCGGTGAGCGCCCGGGGAATGAACTGCTCGAGCGTGTAGTATTCGCGGGCGGCGAAATTGCGCGGAGCCGAGGTCAGGCCGGTGCTCGGGTTGCGTACGACGATGCTGCCGAGAATCGGTTTGTCGAGCCCTTCCTTCGTCGTGCGGAACAGGCGAATATCCATCTGGAGTCGCAGGCCGTCGGGGAATTCCGACTCGTAGACGTCGTCGTATTTATACATCGCGGCCGAAAGGGTGCCCCCCGCGACATAGCCGCGTTTCGTCCAATTGCCGACGTTGAGCCCCTGGCTGTTCGTGTTCCCTTCCGGATCTTTGAACGTCAGCGTGCCGAAGATCGGCACCCGCGCATGGAATTGTCCTTCGGGCGGGCCGACGGTGTAGACCATCTTGCCGTCGCGCTGGGAGCCGGTCACGCGATGCCAGTGGCTTTGACCGAAGCGTTCGAGAAAGCTGTCGGAGTCGTCGGCCGCGAGCTTCGACGAGTCGCTCATTTGGGTCGTGCCGTTGCCCTGAGGCCCGACCGCGATGCGGTGCTTATGATTGCGAACGGTCGAGGTCGTCCCTTCCTGCGTTCCGACTTCCGGAGCCGAGGCCCCCAGGCCCGACGTCGCGACGGTGCGCAGATCGGCTGCGGTGAGCGTGTGGGTATGGTCGAGCGAGCGGACCACGAAGAAGTAGCTGCTGATGCCCATGATCGCCAACGGCACGGTGCAGACGAACGCGAAGCCGAGCACGCGCCCGAGCACGATCTCGCTCGGCCTCACCGGCTTCGTGACGATCGTGTAGATCGTCCGATTCTTGATGTCGTTCGGAAGGCTGAACGCGCTCGTCACCACGGCCATGAGCAAGACGAGGTAGTTCACCGCCGTGAGGACGAAGCTCACGTACAGAGCCGAGGGATCGACGCTTTCGGGATCTAAGAACCAAAGCGCGATCGCGAGCACGAGCAAGAACAAGATGAGCCCCGCCACGGCTTGCTTGCGGATCGATTCCTTCACGCTCAGCCAAGCGATCGCGGCCGTGCGCCGCGGCGAAAGAAAGAGCAAGTCCTTCAGCGCCGACTTCGCGACGGCGAAGAGCCGGTCGCCGGCACTGAGCGGACCGTAGCGCAGAGCGGTAAACAGATAGCAGACCGCCACCGCGACGCCGGCCGTTACGGCCATCGTCTGGAGCCAAGACTTAAAATCGAAGGGGATCGACTCGGGATTCATATCGGGGCGCTACGTCCTAAGAAGTTACGATTCTTGAGCGCGGCGTCCGGGACGCGCCTCGGCGTCTTGTACGATTTCCAAAAACAACTCTTCCAACGTCGTCGTCGGGTTGTCGATCCGTTGCAGCCGGCCGTGATGACGCTCGATCACGGCTTTGAGCTCGTCTTTGCAAGCTTCGGTCAAACCGGTGGCACGAATCTCGGTGACATCGCGCACCTTCAACAGCGCATCGACTCGGCCGATCTCTTTCAACTCGCCTTGATGCAAGATCGCGATCCGATCGCAAACGTCTTGCACGTCGGCCAAGAGGTGGCTGCACATCAGCACCGTCTTCCCTTGCCGCTTTAAGTCGACGATCAGATCTTTCATCTCGCGGCAGCCGATCGGGTCGAGCCCGGTCGTCGGTTCGTCGAGGATGATCAGGTCGGGGTCGTTGATGAGGGCTTGCGCCAGACCGATACGGCGCGTCATCCCTTTCGAGTATTCGCGAAGTTGCCGTTTGCGGGCCGAGCTGATGCCGACGAGGTCGAGGAGCTTGGCCGTTCGTTCGCGGCGCACCTTCGCCGGCATGTTGAACAGCCGGCCGTAGAAGTCGAGGGTCTCTTCGGCGTTGAGAAACTTATAGAGATACGACTCTTCGGGCAGGTAGCCGATCCGTTCGTTCTTCGTCACGTCGGTGGCCGACTTGCCGAGCACGAGGGCTTGGCCGGCGGTCGGAAAGAGCAGGCCGAGGAGCAGCTTGATGGTCGTGGTCTTGCCGGAGCCGTTGGGGCCGAGGAGGCCGAAGATCTCGCCGCGACGGACGTTGAGGTCGAGCCCTTTCAAGGCCCGGACTTTTTGCCGGCCCCAGAAGTCGCGATAGACCTTCGCTAGGCCGCGCGTCTCGATGACGATCTCGCCCGAGGCCTGCGAGGCGACCGAAGCGGCGGGGGCGGGAGCGGAAAGTGTCATGCTTCTTTTCTCTCAAGGCGTTGTCCGGAATGCCTTTAGGCGAATCGCAGCCGCGGCATTTTTGCCGCTCGACGATCGCCGAAAGGAGCGAAGTGGTTCGACTTTGATAAGCCGGCCCTGCTTCACCGACCCGGCTTGGGCATAATAGGAGACCCCCGCAGGCCGATGCAAGCGGCCCCCCTGGGTTTCCCTGTTTCTACCGCAAAAACACACAGGCTCCTAACAAACGACAAATTTTTACGCGACAGGGGACCGATCTGCGTAGAGAGGTGTTTTTTAACTCGCGCCGCTTTGACCCCGCCGACCCGATTCGCTACACTACGGGACTACGTCAAAACCAGACTACAAATTATTCCGAGAATTCTGAGAAGGTTGATCGAGTATGAGTTACGGCAGCAGAGAAGGTGGCGGCGGTGGTGGTGGTCCCGGCGGTAAGTCGGCCGCCAAGAAGCGCAGCAAGACGGCGATCCGCAGCAAGCGGAAAGACCCGATCTTCGTCGACGGCAAGCGTCCGCGCCCGATGTTCGTCGATTACAAAGACTTGGAGTTGCTCTCGAAGCTGGTGAGCCGACAAGGGAAGATCATCGGCCGCCGCAAGAGCGGTTGCACCGCGGCAAGCCAACACGCCGTCGGCTCGGCCATCAAGCGAGCCCGCTTCATGGCGTTGTTGCCTTACGTCGCCGATTAAGCTTCGGGCCGCTTACTTAGGTTCGGGCCGACGAAGCTCGACACACGAGTAGATACACACGAATAGATTAGGTCCGGTGCGCAAGCGTCGTCGAGCCCTCGACGACATTCGCGCGCCGGACCTTTTTATTTGGCTCGTGCAGGTTTATCTGGCTAACACAGGTTGATCGGCCGGCGCAGGTCGACTCTTTAGCGCGACGTCATCCAGCCCTGTGCGAGCGACATCGCTTCCGTGCGCGACTTCGCTTTGCGCACTTCGAACACCGCCACGTTTTGTTCATCGGCGGTCAGCTTGGCGACGAGTTCTTCGCGCGTCTCCTTCACTTGCTTCTCCGAGAGCGTAATGGCATAGGCGCGCATCGTGCGGGGCCCTTGAGGATAGCGCATCATGACGACGTAGTGCGTCATGTTCTCGATCGGATCGACGTACGGCAAGTTCTTCAGATGCTTCATCAGGTCGGTGTCCATTTTGGCGAACTCGGAGCCGAAGTGCTTCACGAAAAGCCGCTTCTGATCTGCGGCGTTCGGACGTTCCATCGGCACCGAAGTCGCGATGTCGGCTAAGTATTTCTGAAACATCTCCCGCTTCTTTTCGCCGAGAAAATGGGCTAATGCCCACGACCACGCGTAGCCGTCGGCATCGAGCTCGGTCGCGGTGACGATCGCTTCGACCGTCGTGTTCGACGATTCCTTCGTCGATTGTTGAATGCTCTTTCTCGGGCCGCGCTTGAGCAACGTATCGATCGTCTTCATGCGCAGGTCGTTGACCTGCCCGGCCCCTTTCCAGGTGAGCCCCTTGCTGACCGAGGTCGGGGCGAAGTATTCGGGCAGTCCTTCGCTGATCCACATCGGCCAGCGCGACAACCGCTGCTGCACGCCGATGTTGTGCAACACTTGATGCACCCCTTCGTGAGCCACGGTCGAAATGATTTGCTTGAGCGCGTATTCCGGCGCGTCTTCGCCGAGATCCGATTGTTCGTACATCAAGACCCGATTCGTGGCGCCGTCGTAAAACGCCGCCACACTCGAGCCGGCGAACATCCCGTGCATGTAGTCTTCCCATTCCTTGCGCGTGCGGAACATCACGACGACCAGCGGGTACGGCGGATCTTCCACCGTGAGCTTGCGCGCCTTGCAGTAGGTCATCAGGCCGGGATACAGCGACTCGAGGATTCGGCTCGTTCCCTTGTAGAAGAGCGCGCTCGTGTTGTAGACGTAGATGAAGTGCTTCGTGCTTTGCACTTCGTAGCCGGGAAACTTCTTCTGCAACTTGTCGGCGAGATATTTCTGCTCGATGCCGACGAACGGCCGCTCGGTGATCGTCGCTTCGTCTTTCTTCACGACCGCGATCTTGCCGTCGGGCAGGATGACGACGAAACTGCTCCCGACCTCGACCTGCACCTTCGCTACGACCAGTTCGTCGTCGTCGGACTTCACCAGCACGCGGCGACCGGCTCCGGCGATCGGCTCGGCGTCCGGGATCTTAAGGCCAAGCTCGCTCGGGTCGGCTCGGAGAACGGGCACGGTGCCGTCGTCTGCGGCGGCGGGCGTCGTTTTCGTTTGGGCTGCGGCGTGCGACACGAACGCGGCTGAGAAAAGCACGATGCCGGCGCAGGCAATCGCCTTGGGGATGAGTCTGCGGGGCCGGAAGTGAATCGCCATAAACCGATATCTCAGCGTATGTTAAGTGGCGCGAACGAACCCGACCGTTCGCCCCTATCTTGGGCCAATGCTACCGGTTGCCAGGTGAATACGCAAAGTTTTTATGACAACCTTACGAAATTGCGAGTTCGTGCGGCGGCATGGTAAGGCCTTCAAACTCGGCTGGAAGGTTTTACAAAACAACGCCGCTCAATTGCGTACTGTCGGGCGGCTGCGAAATCTTTTTCGTAATCGTAAACATTCTCGTTGTCGCAACTTACGAATCAAGGAACGGGGCAGACGCCGAATGCCGGCAAGCTGCGAGGCATGGCAAGTGCATACTCGTCGGCTCGTTGAAATCTTTGCATCGCCTGCCGCCGGGAGCCCCCCCACGATGACCCGCCACGCTAAGTTCTTGTGGATGAAAGACCTGCTCGAGCACATGACCCGCTGCCACGAGCAGTGGGAAACGGCCGATGCTCGCAGCGAGCGGTTCCTGATGGATTCGATGCGGCGCGACGTCGAGGAATTTCGTCGGGTCTGCGACTCGATGCGGGCGGAGTCTCCCGCCCAGCTCGGCGCTGCTCGCAACGCCGCTGCCGCCGCTTAAGCTTTGTGATCGCTTCCGGAGGGTTCTGTTATCTAGCCCGCTGCCGGCAACGTCGGGTAGACTCCGAAGACTTAACTTCCTTTAAGTTTTCCGAGCCTCGTTCGCATGTCTTCCGGCGACCCGCCCCTTCGCAACACGCTGCCGCCGGCCGACGACGCTCGCCGACGAGCGCTCGACTATCTCTTGAGCCGGATCGACTACGAGCGGAGCGTCGCGGTCCCTTACGGCGAGCCGCAGTATCGGCTTGATCGGATGCACGATCTGCTCGAACGGCTCGGCCGGCCCGATCGTAAGTTTCCGATCGTGCATGTGGCGGGTACGAAAGGGAAAGGTTCGACCTCGGCGTTCGTCGCGGCCGCGCTGACCGCCTGCGGAATCTCTTGCGGCCTCTTCACATCGCCGCACCTCGAACGCCTCGAAGAGCGGCTTGCGGTCGACGGCGAACCTTGCACCGGCGACGAACTCGCGGCGCTCGTCGAACGGGTTCGCCCGACGGTAGCGGCGATGGATGCCGAATTGCTCGGGCGCTCGCCACCGGAAAGCGGCCCGACCTATTTCGAGCTCACGACGGCTCTGGCGCTTCTGCACTTCGCCGCGCGGAACGTCGCCGCGGCCGTGCTCGAAGTCGGCATGGGAGGTCGGCTCGATTCGACGAACGTCTGCCAAAGCACGATCTCGGTGATCACGAGCATCAGCTACGACCACACCAAGCAACTCGGCGATACTCTAGCCGAGATCGCTTGGGAAAAAGCCGGCATCATTAAGCCGGGCGTGCCGGTCGTCAGCAGCGTCATGGCGCCGGAAGCGTCGGTCGTCGTCGAGCGAACGGCGGCGGAGCGTGGCTGCCGCCTGTTGCAACTCGGCCGCGAGTTCGATTTCGTCTACCATGCGCCGCACCATCTCGAAGCGGCTCCGGCCGCGAGCGCGATCGACTTCGAGATGCACGAGTTCCCGCGTCGCACCGGAGGCACTGCTTCCAAACAACTCGGCCAGGTCGAGTTCGGCCTCGCCGGCAAACATCAAGCCGCCAACTGCGCCACGGCCCTGGCGGTGCTCGAAGAGTTGCGGCGCTTAGGTTGGAGCTTGCCGGAGCGAGAAGTCCGTCGAGGGCTGCGCGAGTTGCGCTGGCCGGCGCGCGTCGAAGTGATTGCGCGCGAGCCGTGCGTCGTGCTCGATGCGGCGCACAACACGGCCTCGATTCAAGCGTTGCTTGAGACGCTTGATGAATGCTTCACCGCGCGGCGGCGCATCTTGCTCTTCGCGACGACGCTTGAAAAAGACGTCGGCGGAATGCTCCGTTTATTGTTGCCGAAGTTCGACCATGTCGTGCTGACGCGCTACTTGCAAAACGTGCGCGGCGTGCCGGTCGCCGAATTGCAATCGCTCGCGGAACAAATTCCGTGTCGCAACTGGCAGATCGCGCAAGACCCGACGGAAGCTTGGTCGCTCATTCAAGCGCTCGAACCTCGCGCCGACGATTTAATCTGCATCGCGGGCTCGTTCTTCATCGCGGCGCAGATGCGCAAAGTGATCGAAGCATCGACGGCGGTAAAATAACGCCGCTGAGGAAAGTTGCGACGACTTATAAGATCCGTAACAGATGAGCGATCGTCGTTCATTGCGAAGCCGGCTCGAGTGTTCTTCGCGCAGCAGGATGCTTCAGCAGCGAAAACTAATCGGCCGAAGATCAACCGTTTCCGAAGCTGTTCGCCACTCTCAAGCCGAGGTTCCCCTCGCAGGGATTAGAGCTGCAGGCGAAGCCGGCGAAATCTTTAGGTTCCGGCCGCGCACCATCTCGACCGTGCATGCGTAGAATACCGAGAGGGGAAATTACGGCGCGCCGTGTGCATTACTTTATTTCGGTAGCGCAATCGCGCGTATCACTGTTTCTCAGAGGAGTTCTATCATGCGACGTGTTCTTTTATCCTTGGTCGCTGTAGGCGGCCTGTCTTTATTCGCCGCCCAGGCCTCGGCTGCCGATCACTCGCCGTTTCAATTATTGGGCTCGCCCGCATCCGCGACCGTGAGTACGGCCGTTAACCACGATGCCTCGCCGGTAACGGCGGTCGCGTATCGCCCGTATTACGGCTACAACCGTGGTTACTACGGTTACAATCGCGGCTACGGCGGCGGGTATCGTAACTACGGTTCCTATTACCGTGGTGGGTACGGGGGTTACGGTGGCGGTTATCGACCTTACGGTAGTTACTATCGCGGCGGATACGGTGGTGGCTACGGTGGTTATCCCGGCTACTACGGTGGTCGTAGCGGAATCGGCATCGGCTTCGGATTCTATTAATCCATAGAAGTCGGGCCGAAACGAAAGTGCTCGCGCTCGGCGACTGCTAGGGAGAGATCCGTGGCGGGAAGTCTTCGGATGGCCCGCCCCTCCAACAGTCTCTTCCCGTCGTCGAGAGTGTGAGCCTGGAGAGTACCTAAGGACGAGCTTCGGCCCGCCCTTAGGGGCTCTCTTTTTTTATGCGCTCACGCCGTCAATAAAGCAATTAAGCTTTGCGTCGTCCGCGCGGAGCCGCGGCGAGGGCATCGACGATGAGCTGCCCCCAATGTTTCACGGCGGCATCGATATGCTTCGACATCGCGCGGGCCGCACCCTTCCCGTCTCCTTCGCCGAGTGCTAGCGCGATGGCGAGATGCTCTTCGTTTTCTTCCGCCATGCGCGTGAAGTCGTTCCGTTGCTCGAAGCGGCTATAGCCGACATCGCGAAACGCGCGGAACAGCATTTTGAATCGCCCGATCGATTCGGCCAGCCGGCGACTACCGCACGCGTGCGCGACGAGATCGTGCAGGCGTGAATCGGCGGCGCGTGTCTCTTCCACGAACCGGGGCCCATCGATCTGCCGCCCCGCTCCGCCCGCCCCCGACTTCACCAAGCGTTTCAATTCTTCCACGAGCGACTTGAGCTCCGCGGGATCGGTGCGGCCGGCGGCGCAGCGCGACGCTTCCGATTCCAGCACGCGGCGGATCTGACAAAGCTCGGCCACGTCGTCGCGCGTGACTTGGCGCACGACCGCGCCGCGGTTCGGCAACAAATCGACGATGCCGATTCCCGCCAACTCGACGAGCGCCTCGCGGATCGGCGTCGGGCTCACGCCGAATTCGTTTGCCAACGACCGGACGACGAGGCGCTGGCCCGAATGGTAGCGACCGTCGAAGATGCCGTGCAAGATCGATTGCACGATCGTTTGTCGGCGCAGACCGTGAGAACAGGTGACCATACGGGGAGTCGATCAGCGGCGGGGGGATTCGGGCCAGGCGCGAAGGGAACAGCACGCGAATTCAAGACAATCGACGTCGTTGATCGTAAACCAAGCCCGCCGGGTCGGCAAGCGGATCGCGGCTCGATCGGCTGCGCGGCAGATCGCATCGAAGCATCTATATCTACGCAACGGAGGATCGTTAAAACGGTACATTCCCTACCGATACTGTTGCCGTCGATCCAGCGGTTTACCGACTGCGCCACCACAGGCTCTTGTCGAGCTTCAGCTTCCGAGCCGTCGCGCCGATGTCGCGGCGAAAGCGAGCGGCGTCCAGCGGATAGCCGGCCGTCGGGCGAATCTCCGGGAGATGCCGTTTCCAGAATTCGTTCCAAGCGCGCATCGTTGCTTCGCGCACGTACTTCGACGTCATCGAGGCCAGCGCGGCGGGCAGCCGCGTCTCGGAGCGGGGGCGAAATGAAATCTCGACCGAGCGGGCCGCTTCCGTCCAGCGGTAGGAGCTTTCCGTACGCGACTCGCGCAACACCTGCACCAAGCCCTCGACGACATGTTCTTGCAGGGCCGGAGCATAGCTATTCCGCCCGCCGTGCTTATCGCAGGCGATGCTCACGCGCCCTTCGTCGCAACGATCGAGCATGGCCCGCACGAGGCGGAGCGTTTCTTGCGTGAGCAGCGTACTCTTGTTGCCGTGGCGATCGACCTCGGCGTTGAACTCTTCCGGGAAGACGACCCGGCTGCGCATCGCAACCAACTCGACCCCGGCCGAGCGCAAGCCTGCGGCAAACCGCTCGGCGGCCGGTTCGACTCGCTCGCGGAGGCAGGCGAGCGGCACCGGCACGTCGACTTCGCCATGCCACGGTAGCCGCCACGCCGCTTCGTGGTCGACGCCGCAAACTTCGCGCAACAGGCCGCGTAGATCGGCGGGGCGCAAGCCGCAGGCCGCGAGCGCCGCTAAGACGCCGAACTCCAAGGCTTCGATTCCGCCGGTCGACGCATACACGGCCTTCGAGTCGGCGAGCCAGAGCCGGTCGTCGAGAATCGCTTTCCCTTTCCGAGAGACTGCGCAGACCGCGTGTTTCAGCGGCTCGTAAAGCTCGTCGTCGATTCCGTCGGGGACGCGCCAGAGCGTGGCCGTGATGACGAGCGGGCCGAGGTTCGGTCCGTAGCCGGCTTCGTCGGTGCCGATGCAGTATGGCACGGGAGATCCCTCTCAACGGCAAGCGATACGTTTACTTCGCCGCGGCGTACTTCTCGGCATACTCCAACGTCCAGAGATCGATCGCTTCGCGCAGCGGCTGAGCGTCGGCCTCGGAGAGCTTGCGGAATTGCATCCGGTTGAACACTTCCTTATTGCGCACGGTCCCTTTCGCCGTGATCTCGACGACATGCGCCGGCGAATACGGGCGGACCGTGATCTCGATCCGGCTGTAGAGATTCTTCCGTACGCCGACGCCGAGGCCGACGTCGTCGCGAAAGCAGGCCGCGCCCCAACCTCGTTCGCCGACGATCGACTCGAGCTGGAAGCCGGGAAAATGATCGGGGAGCTTGAGGAGGCACTTCTCGATATGCTCGGCGAGCTCCAAGCGAATCTGCGCGTGCAGCCGTTTCGATTCTTCTTCGGTCAGCGCACGCCCGGCCGCTTCTCGATCTTGAGCTTCGCGATTCTTCTCGCCGCGCGCGATCGCTTTTTCCAACCGATCTTCGAAATCCATCACCGCGCCGCCCCTGATGCACCTAATTCGAAAAACAAACCCGAAGGTGATATGCGTTACGATGCCGGCGGCGGATCGACCGACTGCGGCGTCGCTGCTTCTACGGCCGGCGGCGCGCTTTCGTTCGTCGGCGCTTCGGCAGACTTTTCCGCGGTCGATTCATCGGCCGGTTTCGCCGGCTTCGGCTTCTTCGGGGCCGGCGGCTCCGGCGGAGCGACCGGAGTCGGAGCGATGAATTGCTTCAACTCGCCGAACGATTGTAGATAGGCCTTCCCTTCGCGCTTCGCCTTCGTGAGCTTCGCCGTCGGTGCCGGTGTGGCGGCGGCCTTCTTTGCCTTCTCGGCTTCGAATGCGGCGACGCTATCCTCGGCCGACTCTTTGTCGCGCCGCGGACGCCGATCGTCGCGACCACCCGACCGTCCACCGCCAGATTGCCCGCCGCCCGCTTGCCCGCCGCCGTAGCGCTGTCCGCCCGATGAGGAGCCTCCGGGCCGACCGCCACCCTGTTGCGCTCCGCCGGGCCGACCGCCGCGATCGCCCCCTTGGCCTTGACCGGGTCCGCCGCGACCAGATCCGCCGCGGTTTTGGCCGCCCCTTTCTTGTTGCGGGCGACCTTCGCCGCCGGCCTGACCGGAGCGCGCTTCGGGCCGTTCGGCCGCTTCGCGCTTCGCACCCGGCGGAATCATCGTGAGCGAAACGCGACGACGTTGCTTGTCGACCTGCAAGACCCACACCTTCACGATGTCGCCGACCGACACGACTTCATGCGGATCCTTCACGTATTTATCGGCCAAGTGGCTGATGTGTACGAGGCCGGAATCCTTCAAGCCGATATCGACGAACGCGCCGAAGTCGACGACGTTGAGCACCGTGCCGCGCAGCTCCATGCCCGAGGCGAGGTCGTCGATCTTCAGAATGCCTTGCTTGAAGATCGGCGGCGGCAACCCTTCGCGCGGGTCGCGCCCAGGCCGAGTGAGTTGCGTGATGATGTCGTGCAGCGTGAGCGTGCCGACGCGCATCTGGAGCGACATCCGAATCTTGTCGATGCCGCGCGACTTCTCCGAGATCTTCGCGACTTGCTCTTTGTCGGCGAGGTCCGTCGGCTTCGAGCCGAGCGCTTCCAACACACGCTCCGCCGTCTCGTAGCTTTCCGGGTGGATCCAGGTGCAGTCGAGCGGATTGTCGCCGGCCGTGATGCGGAGGAAGCCCGCCGATTGCACGAAGGCCGCTTCGCCGACGCCGGAAACTTCCTTCAGCTGCTCGCGCGTCTTGAACGGGCCGTTCGTCTTGCGGTGGTCGTAGATGCGCTGGGCGGTGAGTTGGTTCAGCCCGGAGACGTAGCGCAACAGCGAAGGGCTCGCCGTGTTGAGGTCGACGCCGACGAAGTTGACGCACGATTCGACGACGCCGTCGAGCGAGTCGCGCAGGTGCTTCGCTTTAACGTCGTGCTGATAAAGGCCGACGCCCAAACTATTCGCTTCGATCTTCACCAACTCGCTGAGCGGGTCTTGCAACCGCCGGCCGATCGAAACCGCGCCGCGCACCGTGGCGTCGCATTCGGGAAATTCTTCACGCCCCAGAGGGCTCGCCGAATAGACGCTGGCGCCGGCTTCGCTGACGATCACATACGACACGCCGCCGCCGGCGAGCTCGTTGGTCAGCAGATCGGCGACGAACGTCTCGGTCTCGCGGCATGCCGTGCCGTTGCCGATGACGATCACCGAGAGCTGATGCTGCTTGACGACTTCGAGGAGCTTCGCCTTCGAGCCGGCGCGGCGTTCCGCATTGCCGACGACGAACACGACGCCGTGCTCGAGCAAGTTGCCGAACTCATCGAGCGCGACCCATTTGCAACCGCTCTTGAAGCCGGGATCGAGCGCGAGCAAGCGCCGCTCGCGAACCGGAGGCTGCAAGAGCAGATTGCGCAAGTTCTTCGCGAACACTTCGACGGCATGCGCTTCGGCGGCGTCGGTCATCTCGCGGCGCAGTTCGCGCTCGAGGCTCGGCAACACGAGGCGCGTGAGCGCATCGCGACCGCAGCCGCGCAAGAAATCGGCATGGGCGTGGTTCGGCGGCACGAGCAACTCGTCGACCACGGCCTCGGCGGCCGGCAGATCGCAGTCGAGCTTCACGCGCAGGATCTTCGCCTTCTCGCCCCGATTGATCGCAAGGACGCGATGCGGCGGCAAGTTCCTCACGGCTTCGGTGAAGTGGAAGTAGTCGCGGAAGGCCCGTTGAAGCTCGGCAGCTTTCGCTTCGGCCTTCGTGAGAATCTTCTTCGGCTTCTTCTCTTTCTTTTTCTTCGGAGCGACGGCTTCCGCAGCAGCGCTCGGCACGGCAGCGCCTTCAACTGGCGCACCTTCAACTGCCGTAGCGTCAACAGATGCCGTAGCATCGCTTGCGGTTTCGCGAACCTCCGCAGCCACCTCAACAACCGGCGTTTCAGCCACCGGCTCGGCGACGATTGCTTCCGGCGCCGCAGTCGGGGCGACCTCCTGCGGGGCTTCTTCGGCAAGTCCTTCGAACAGCGGTTGGCTCGCGGCTGCTTCCGGTGCCGCTTCGGCCTTCGGCTCTTTCGCTTGCTTGCCGCCCTGTTGTTTCTCGTTTCGTTCGGCCGGCTTCGGTTCCGGTTCGACCGAGGTTGTCGTGAGCTTGCCGCTCTTTTCGAGGATCACGCGAATCCGGCCGCGGAAGTCGGCCCGTTCGCTGAAGAGCTCGGCCAAGATGTGGCCCGCGCCGAGCAGCGCGTCGGCCGCCGTCGGCACTTGCTTGTCGGAGTTCACGAAGTCGGGCAATCGCGCGTCGAGGTTCGCAGCCAACGGATCGGCCGAGAGAATCTCCAACGCCAACGGCTCGAGCCCGCGCAGGCGGGCCGTGGTGGCGAGCGTTTGCTTCTTGGGCTTATACGGAAGATACAAGTCTTCCAAGCGGCGCGTCGTTTGCGCGGCTTCGATCCCCTTCGCCAACTCGGGCGTCAGCTTTCCTTGCGACTCGATGGAGCGCAAGATCGTCTGCTTGCGCTCGGCAAGTTGGCGGTCTTTGGTCACGCGGTCGGCGATCGCCCGGATCGGCTCTTCGTCGAGCCCTCCGGTCTGGTCTTTCCGATAGCGGGTGATGAAAGGAATCGTGTTCCCTTCATCGAGAAGTTTGACGACCGCTTCGACACGCGGTTGCAGAAGCCCTAACGACTTGGCTACGGCGGCGAGGTCGATCGTAACGGGAGATTCGATGCTCAGCAGAGACATACGAGACGCGTGAGGTTGCGAGGATACGGATAGCGACGCCGGCACGACGTCGAAGGAGAGGCACCTTGCGATTGGGAAATCGCGAAATGCGAAGCCTGAAACCGGCTCCGAAAAGAGCGGCTCGGCCCTCCCTGTAGTAATGACCGCAGGAGAGATAACGACCCGGCAATCTAGGGGTTACGTCTGCCACTGTCAAGCGAACGAGCTTCCCTGCGCGTCGCGCATCCGGCTTGGAAATGAACTGCCCGACGAATCAACTCGACGAGGAGATTCGTCGCCAAGGTTGCAACGTCCTACCCAGTTTGACAATCGTCGACCATCGCTCGAACCATGAACGCTCCGTGTGACGGCTGATGGCTTCGCGCAGTAGGGCGCCGGCAACGCTGCGGAAGTCATTTTGAAATTCGTGCGTTTTTTACCAAAGGTCGTGCGCGTTTTCGGTCGATACATCGGTCGCCGCAGGAGAAGGCGAAGAATGGCTCTAAGCATGGGATGCTCGAGAGCCCGCCGCAGTCGGGAAACGGTTTCCGACATCTTCCGCGCGGTCCGCGTTTGAAGGGAATCTCTACGATGTCTCGAGCACGACTCCGCGTTTATCACGGTCCTGAAACTCTCCGCGGCCCGCACACCGAGCCTGCGGCCGAAAATACGGTTCGCGTGCCGTTCGGCGAGATCTACCCCCTGTTGGCCGACGCCGTGAACAACCGCCGCACTTGGTTGCGCGACTTCGAGCACGACGAACTCACGATCCCGACTGATCTCTACGAAGTGCTGCTGGCGTATCAATTCAGCCGCCGCCCTTCGGCCTAGAGCGCATCCCAAATTGCCGTAGCGCGATCGGCGGGAGTTGAGTAGGCTAGGCGATCACCGGAGGTGATCGATGATTTACTCGAAGGAATTCCGTCGTCAGATTTTGGCGGCGTGCGACTGCGGACAGGGGACGCAG